>JAALLE010000049.1 GCA_011087605.1 Hyphomicrobiales bacterium | reverse complement strand
TGACAATGCTTCAATCACAAAACAGGACTTGCAAAAAGGGAGCCATCCACACAAGGACTTTGCCAATGGTCTGGGAGTGGCTCTGGATTTCGGTGGTAATGTCGCATTTGTTGTCGGCCCCGAAGTGCCCGAATGGAAGAAGCAGGACTTGCGCAATGCCGTTGTCGAATCCAGCGTCGACGGTGCTGTTGTGGCAACGGGCAGCGGTGTCTCTGCCTTGGATAATCCGATTAATTCGGTGGTCTGGATGGCAGAAACGCTGGCTCGACAGGGACGTCAGTTGAAAGCTGGTGAATGGGTATCAACAGGAACCTGCACGACACCAATCCCGGCACAGGGTGACACCACCTACAGCGCCAAATTCAGTGAATTTGGTGAAGTCAGCATCAAGTTCACCTGATCTAACTGGCAAAAAAACCAAATTGGCCTGAGGATACGCTTGTGTCTTCAGCGCCATTATCATAAATTAAGTGCGGTCCGGTGAATGCCGGACTTGTTTTACGGCCTCGTTATACTCATATTGAGTATAAGTCGGAAATACCGATGCCACTCAGGAGAATTGAAATGTCCGCCGAAATGTCAACCATTGATCTGAACAGTCCCGCCGATTCCGTGATCACGTCTTCCGGTCAGTCCTATCCGCGTCTGGAACGTCCATCGCTGGAATACACCGACCAGGTGGCCCGCGAAACGGCACCGCTATATGAAAAAGTCAAACACCATATTCCGGAAATCGAATGGCCGATTCACGCGCCTTATGTCTACGCAATCAACAAGCTCAAAAAGGAGCGCAATGCAGCCATTCTGGCGCATAACTATCAGACTCCGGAAATTTACCATTGCGTTGCCGATATTTCGGGTGATTCGCTACAGCTTGCGATGGAAGCCACCCGCGTTGAAACCGACATTATCGTTCAGTGTGGGGTGCATTTCATGGCGGAAACCTCAAAACTGCTGAACCCGTCAAAAACCGTTCTAATCCCGGACATGAAGGCTGGATGCTCTCTGGCTGATTCAATAACCGGCAAAGATGTTCGTTTGTTGCGTGAGGCCAATCCCGGTGTTCCAATCGTCACTTATGTAAACACGTCTGCGGATGTCAAAGCCGAAAGCGATATTTGCTGCACGTCTTCCAATGCGGTGCAGGTGGCCGAAAGCTTCGGTGTCGACAAGGTACTTTTGATCCCGGATGAGTATCTGGCGCAAAACGTTGCCAAAATGACAGATGTCAAAATCCTGACCTGGAAAGGCCACTGTGAGGTGCATGAGCGTTTCACTGCCGAAGAATTGCTGGCCTACAGGGATGCTGATCCTGAAATCCAGATCATTGCCCATCCGGAATGCCCCACCGAAGTGACCGCGGTTGCCGACTTTACCGGGTCCACAAAGGGTATGATTGATTATGCGCTGGGCCAAAAGCCGGGTTCCAAAGTGTTGCTGGTGACCGAATGCTCGATGGCGTCAAATATTCAGGAACAGGCCCCCGGTGTTGAATTCATCAAGCCATGCAACCTGTGCCCGCACATGAAACGCATCACATTGCCAAAAATTCTCGACAGTCTTCTGGAGATGAAAGAGGAAGTCGTGGTCGACCCTTTGATGGCAGAAAAGGCCCGTCGCGCAGTTGAACGCATGGTCAACCTCAAGAATTGATCGGGTTGGAATTGGACATTTATCACGGGTTTTTTAGTCTCAAAGCCGGTACAAGCGACGTTGAATTTGCTGCAGACTTGCAACGTTTCATGGAGCATTTGGTTGCCAGGAAAAAGATTGCTTCCTGGCGGTTGATGCGTCGCAAGCTCGGACTCGGGCCGAAAGAATTGGGCGAATTCCATCTGATGATTGAAGTTGATGGACTGGCCCAGCTTGATGAAGCTTTCAATCTGGCGGCAGGTCGGGCTGGTGAAGTCGAACCGCTGCATTTTGGGGTAAATTCGAAAATCGCCGAAGTAAAATTTGCACTCTACCGCGATTTTCCCGATCCGGTACGCCAGACCGGCGAAGAACTGTTTTAGGAAATCTGAATGTCAGAACAACTCTCCTTTCTGCGCCCTGTCAGCACATCCGGCACCGACGATGTTATCATCGTTGGTGGTGGGTTGGCTGGTCTGTTCTGTGCTCTGAAGCTGGCGCCGCGGCCTGTCACGGTCCTAACCGCCGCCTCGCTGGGGCGTGGAGCATCGTCTGCCTGGGCGCAAGCCGGCATTGCAGCAGCCGTATCGGAAGGCGATACAGTCGATCAGCATGTCGACGATACATTGCTGGCCGGAGCCGGAATCGTCGACGAAAAGATTGCCAGACTGATGGCGTCAGAAGCGGCAGATCGGATTACTGACCTGCTTGAATTCGGCGTCCCCTTTGACCGCGATCTTGAAGGACGTCTGCAGGTATCCCGCGAAGCTGCCCATTCTCAAAATCGTGTGGTGCGTGTGCGCGGCGATATGGCCGGCAAAGCCATCATGGAAGCTCTGGTGGCAACCGTTCGCTCAACACCAAGCATCCGGGTGCTCGAAGGCTATGTGGTTCAGGATATTCTGACGCAGGGCAAACAGGTTTCGGGAGTTGTCGCGCGTGATGAAGCAGGTACCGGTCCGAACAAAATCAGACTTTCCGCCCGCGCGGTGGTGATGGCCGCCGGCGGAATTGGTCATCTTTATGCAGTGACCACCAACCCTGCAGAAGCCCGCGGCGGTGGCATTGGCATGGCGGCGAGGGCAGGTGCGGTGCTGGCGGACATGGAATTTGTCCAGTTTCACCCGACTGCAATTGATGTCGGCAAGGACCCCTCACCATTGGCGACGGAAGCGCTTCGTGGACATGGGGCAACGCTGCACAACAAAGCCGGTGAGCGATTTATGGTGCCTTTGCATGAAGATGCCGAACTGGCGCCGCGAGATATTGTGGCACGTGGAATATTTGCTGAGGTGAAGTCAGGTCGCGGTGCTTTTCTGGACTGTACAAAAGCCGTCGGTGCCAGTTTCGCGGAAGAGTACCCGACCGTGTATGGCTATTGCCAGGAATCCGGCATTGACCCGGTCAAGGAACGTATTCCTGTGGTTCCGGCAGCTCATTATTTCATGGGTGGAATATTGACCGACGCCAATGGGCGTTCGACGTTGGACGGATTGTGGGCTTGCGGTGAGGTCACATCGACCGGTGCTCATGGTGCCAACCGGTTGGCATCAAATTCGCTTCTCGAAGCTGTGGTATTTGCCGCACGGATTGCTGAAGACGTTCAAAGCCTGCTGCCGGCTTCGAGATTGAACCCTTGGGATGACGAAGGCCTGCCTCACGAGGATGCGGAATCTCCGGAAGACACCAGAATGATGAGTTTGCTGCGCGAAACGATGAGTGCTGAATTTGGCGTGGCGCGTGATCCGCAAGGCATGGTCAGCGGTCTAAAAACCATTATGCAACTGGAAGAAAAGAACAAGCTGCAGCGGTTTGAAAATGCGCTGATTACCTCCAAGATGATTGCCGTATCGGCGCTTTTGCGCAAGGAAAGTCGCGGTGGCCATTATCGCACCGACTTCCCCGATGAGATTGCCGAATTGGCCCAGCGTAGCTTCATCACATGGTCAGCCGCCTGTAAGGCCGCCGGCGAACTGGCGAGTAGTGGCCAATCTGAAGTCGTGGAGAGCTAGGTCATGGCAGCAAAGAAACACCAGGTGCATCTTCCGGCATTGTCGCAATTACAGATTGAAAAGGCCGTTCAAGCTGCGCTGCTGGAGGATTTGGGGCTGGCCGGAGATGTTACCAGCGATGCGACCATTCCCGCGTCGGCGAAAGCTGTAGCCCACATGAACAGCCGCGAAGATGGCGTGATTTCCGGGATGGCACTGGCCAAATCAGCATTTATTCAGTTTGATCGAAAAACCAAGTTCAAGTCCTATGTCAAAGATGGCGAGCGGGTAAAACCGGGTCAAAAGATAGCCAAAATTGAAGGGCGCGCACGCTCGGTTTTGGGTGGCGAAAGGGTCGCGCTCAACTATCTTTGCCATCTTTCGGGGATCGCCAGCTATACGTCAATATTTGCTCAGCGCATTGCCCATACAAAGGCGGTGGTTTGCTGCACGAGGAAGACCATTCCGGGGTTGCGGGCATTTGAAAAATACGCCGTAAAGTGCGGAGGTGGATCCAATCACCGATATGGTTTGGACGACGCAATATTGATCAAAGACAACCACATCGCAGTTGCCGGTGGTGTGCGTGAGGCAATTGAATCGGCACGCGCTTTTGCCGGTCATCTGATCAAGATTGAAGTTGAAGTTGATACATTGGAACAGTTGAAAGAAGCGCTGAAGGCCGAGCCAGACGTCGTGATGCTCGACAATATGGGGCCCGATGAATTAAAACAGGGGGTTGAAATTGTCGCTGGGCTCATTCCCATCGAAGCCTCCGGAAACGTTAATATCGATACGATCAAGGACATTGCTGAATGTGGTGTTGATATGATTTCAACTAGCAAAATTACGATGAGTGCACCAACGCTGGATATCGGTCTCGACATACATATTGACTAATCTCAGCCGCGCGAACCGATGCGCAGGCCGGGGGCAGGGCGTTCGCGCAACACCGCTTTTCTAAAACTAAAATAGGCTGCAGGCCGTCCCCCAGTTCGTGACGCGGTGGCTCCGGTGGGTTCGACCAGTTCGGCCTTTTCAACCATGCGGCGAAAGTTCTGTTTGTGCAGTCGTTGTCCCGAAAGCGTTTCCACTGTCTGCTGCAATTCCGTCAATGTGAAACTCTCCGGTAGCAGCTCAAACACGACTGGCCGGTATTTCAGTTTCGCCCTTAATCTGGCAATCGCCGTGGCCAGAATTCGCCGGTGGTCATGCAGCATTGGTTTCCCCGGGCTGGGTGTAATGGCAAGTTGCGACGCCTGCCCATCAGTCACTGCTTCATCGACCAGGCCTGCCTCATACATCAGTTCGTATCGTTCCAGCACGCGTTCTTCGTCCCAGGCAATTATTTTCGGGATGTTGGACTTCGGCAATTCGCAGCCAAAGGCGAGACGAAATCGAACTTGGCGGTCAAGGCCGGATGCGTTGGAACGTTCGCCCGGCGAACCGGCGACCCAGGCGGCCAGCGCCGGCATCAATTGTTCGGTCAAAAGTGGTGGTGGTCCGCTGCGCCAGTCCTCCCATGGAAAATGGCTATACCAATCTCCCCAATTCAGTGAATGATTGCCTGACCGCGCTTCCGGTTTGCGCACCAGAGCGAGATAGCCGACAGATACGAAACTCTCCAAACCAACATTTTGACCGTGAATACGTCCCATATCCCCAAATGTGTATAGCTGTTCGACATATCCCAGACTGAGGCGGGTCTGTTCTTCAACCCAACTGCGTAGCCCGGTGTCGAGAGTACGGTGTTGGTCTGGTCGGTAGGGGCCAAAGGGTAGGCCGTCCAATATGTCTCCGTTAGGGTTTTTTCCAGGGACCGCGAGGTAAAGCGGTAAACCGGATTCAACCGCAATGACGGCCGCATGAAGGCCGATTTCAAGCGCCGCACTCATGAATTCAGAGCCATGGAAAATGGCTCACCCTGTGCCGCATCTGCCCCACGGCCAATGGCGGTGATTGCCTGTATCAATTGCCCATTCAGTCGCAATTGGTCATCCGCCAGGGAGATCATCAACGCATTGGGCGTCGCCATCGGTGAGGCCCTGCGCAAATTATTAGCGAGTGCTGCCATGTCCTGATCCGGATTGCGTTGAGCCAATGCAATTGCAGCCGCTGCAGTTGACCTGCTGATTCCCATCCAGCAATGAATCAACAGAGGGTGGGACCGATCCCATCGGTCAAAAAACGCCAAAAGTTGAGAAACGTGCTGCGAATTTGGTGGTGACAGACCTTCGCGTGGCCCGGTGATGTCATGGAATTCAAGGTTTAGGAAGCCGCCGGTAATCTGATTTGGTTGGGGACTGGTTTTGCCCGGCCCCATCAGGCTGACCATCCAGCGCGCTCCGCTGGAATGAAGCGTTGATTCTAGTTCAGACAAGGGGCAGACGCAAATTTGGCTCATAGCTCATCCATAACCTTCGTCAAACGTTCCATGAACCGTGATTGCGCCGTCAGTGTCGGCAGCGGGGACAGGTCAAGCTGGTCTATCGACACTCCATTGGGTTGGCCAAAGAATTTTGCCGCCTCTTCGACCTCAAACCCGGCCAGTTGAGTTGCTTCAAAATAGGCGGCGATCTTATCGGCTTTCTTGATGGCTTTCTTGAGCCTGGGATCAGGGTGAGCCGACAGACCCGCGCGGCGGTGAATGGCCGCTTCAAGGCGGGCTTCGACTTGTTTATAAGCGCCGCCTACCACAGCTTTAAACGGCGAAATCATATCGCCGATAACGTATTCAGGTGCGTCATGAAGCAGAGCATAAAGACGATGGGGAGAAGGCATGGCAGGGTTGAGAAGGCCCATGATTTGTTCAACCAGCAGAGAATGTTGGGCAACTGAAAACGCGTGATCACCATGGGTCTGGCCATTCCACCGGGCGACGCGGGCAAGACCGTGGGCAATGTCCTCCAATTCGACATCCAAAGGAGACGGATCGAGTAGATCAAGTCGTCGCCCCGACAGCATACGCTGCCAGGCGCGCAAGGAATTCGGACCGCTGTTGCCACTATTCATTGGGGCCAGCCGAATGTTGCAAATTCTGGAAGCGACAGTTCTACGCCAATTTCGCCGATCATTATGGGTGTGTTGGCGTCTAAAGCTGAACCGATCCGGTCCAGCCGAACCAGGGCAAGTCCGGAAGATCCGGTACTTGAGCCCATCGTGCCAATACGTTTGCCATTGGTAGTTAGATTAGTGCCAACCAGATTTCCTGGAAAAACTTTCCCAGATGAGACAAGGACAAATCGATTGCGCGCCGCACCTCTGTGCTGCATACGCGAAACCACCTCCTGGCCAACATAACAGCCCTTGGAAAAGTCGACCCCACCCTGCTGCCATTGATCCATCAGGGCATCATGGGGAAACAGGCTTCCCAATTCAAAATCAGATCCGGATTGGGGAACGCCCGATGCGATGCGCTTTTCGTTCCAATCCGCTTCATCAGTATTGGTATCCAGGCCTTCGCCATACAGACGCCAACCGAGATTTTCTTGGCGTGGATCAACAAAACTCCGATCCGGTCTGGATTCTGAAACGGGCCAACCTGCGAAAACTGCACGTTGATCGTTAGAAATTTGAACGTCGGCACGCAATTTATAAAATGTAAGTCGCTTTGACAAAGCATCTCGCTGTTCACGGTCGACATCAAGGATAAAGCCATCGGCTTCCCGCAACATCAAAAAGTCAAAGAGGATTTTTCCCTGTGGTGTAAGCAAGGCGCCAAAACTGGCAGCACCAATGTCGAGATCTTCAACTTCGCATGTCACGAGGTTCTGCAGAAATCCAACGACATCTGATCCATCCAGACGAAGCAATGCGCGGGAGGTGAGGGGGGCGATTTTTTGCATGATTCTTATTTAGGAGTTTTCATGTTCGTCGGTAAGAGGTTAATCACCGGCGACGAAAAATTCCCATTTGCCATCCGGTCGGATGCCAATTCTATAGAAGATATAGCCGCCAAAGTCTGTAGAATCCTGAACATCGCCGGCGGTGAGAATGCGATACAGTTCAACCTTCATAGGCGGGGTCAGTTTTTCAAATGGCCAGGTGAAAAAATAGGGCCAGATATACATTTCGTTTTCTGTTCCTGCGTCAACATGGACAAAGCCAGCTTCCAAAACTTCCTGCAATATTGCCAATAGTTCATAGCCATCATCATCGCCGGATGTTTCCTTCAAAAAGGCAATAGGATCACCTTCCAATCCACCAATTGACAATGACGTGGCTGTTTCACCGGTGCCGATCAGTTCGCGCAACGCTTCCATCTCGCCTTGTTTGGCGGCATTAACCAGCGTGGAGTGGGTAGCCCGAACCGCTGCCGGCAGGAGTTCGACATCTCGCAATATGGTTGGCAGTGCGGCAGGAGTCTCGTCGTCTGCTGGATCAACGGTGTCTTCTTCAGCTCCAACTGCATTGGTATCGACGTTCGGCAGCGCATCATCGGGAATCGTCGGAACAGGATTTTCCGCTGGTTTTTCCTCGGGCTCTTCAACCGGGACGATGATGGTTTTTGTCGGGGTTTTTGTGGCAGCGTTGGATTGGTCAATCGACAAAAATTGAATGATTGGAAGTGACGTTATTATCGCGATTGCAAGTGGATTGAGTTTCGTCGAAGCCATGATGCGCCTGGTCAGGTGTCGGAACTGGCCAGCATTTGGCTGACTGTCGACCAGATTAGCACGTTCCAGATCATTTAAGAAGTGTGATTGAACCGCCCTGCGGCGAAGAATTCAGGCTACTGGAGCACTCGATTGGCATCGAACTGGCCGCAACGCAGTTTTTCTGACAATCCGTTGATCAGTTTGACAACTGCCTTTTCGCCATCATGGGCATGATATTGCGTCAATATGGCCTGCAGCCCTGATTCAGCCAGGATCGATGGCTCGATGCCCTCTCGAAGGGCGTTGTTCCATGCTTCTTGTATAAATTCGACTGCGACGCGCTGTTTTTCCTCACGGATCAGGGCATCCAGGTTTTCGGGCGTCTCATGCAGCATTCTTGTCTCGCTCGGCTAAGCGGTCCATTCTTTAACTCTTGTTAATAACTTAGCGGTCGGGGCCGATAATTGGAACAGCTTTCCTGATCAGAGTGCCGAAAGGGTTAACGCGGTGGCGAACTCACCGACCATACCGATTGGTAATTTGTGTTGACAAAGACGCCCCTTCTTTCAAATAGCGTTCGGTGGCCAATATTGCTGACGCGGTGCAGTCGCTGTAGGAAGCGGAAAATGTGCGGTATCCGCGATTGAAATTGCTGATCAGGCGGGCCTTGCGATTTGGACCCGGTTCCTCAGCTTCCAAAATAGCGTTCATCGTGTCGCGCCATTTGTTGCCTTCATTGGCGCCACACAGGGTCCGCAGATAGTGAACAGCACCCAATATTTCCGACAGTCTCAGCAACTTGTCATCATAGGGGGCGATGGGTTCACCCACCGCGCCGGGATTGGTGGCGGGGTTTGTCGCGTCAGCATTTGGTTGCTGGGTTGCAGATTGGCTGTGAGCGATGCCAGCGGGGAGGAGTGGCAGCAGCAACAATATTGTTAGGCAGGCAATGAACTTCATACCGTCCACATAGGGCAGGTGGACCCAGTGCACAAAGACTATTTTCAACGTCTTATTTCGGCCTTTGGGTGAAAGGCATGGGCGACGAAGGCAAATGTCACGTCATAGGCCAAATCGGCGCCATCGGATATTTGGGTAACCGAGACCGTGCCAACATCCCGGCCTTTGGCAATATCGCTGGTATGAAGGGCTGACGCCTGACCGGTTTTCCAGCTGAGCTGGACCGAGCCAACTTTCATGATTGCCGATTTGCGCAGCAATTCGAGCGCAACAACTATTGGTTCCTCACCGCCGCCGCCGTCGCCCTCGCCGCCGCCTTCGCCGCCGCTACGTCGCACAACGACGACACGGGCCATCGGCGAAATGCCCTCAGGCATCGATCCGCGATACAGGAAAGGCGTGGCGGCAATATCGTAATTGACATAAGGATTGCGACCATAGGGCCGCATATTGGCATTATTCGGGACCAAAACCTTGCCTTCAGGGTGTCGGGTGCGGAAGTCCAGCCAGGATTCCAAATGCGCGGGAACCAGTTTCAGCTTTTTCCCAAGATGATGTCCGACAATCGATTCGCCAACAAATTGCTGCCACCAGCTTTCTGTTTTGCGGTCGTACATGATCAGATCGGAATGGCGCAGTTTGCCGGTTGTGCCGAAACTCAACGTCTCGCCATCGAGTCGTGCATCAAACACAATTGCCACATTGCACAAAGGGCAGTAGGTGACCGCCACTGGTTGCCCGCCCACCGTGTCGTTGACAATTTCGTGCCAGGTCAAGACCCGCAAAGGATAGGCCCGCGCGTCACCATTGATCGACAGGCCGATAACCGGTTCGCGATCAATCAGGTTTGACGTCTTGGAAACGGCTTCGAACTTGGGATTGTCGATCGGCGGTATGCCGTCTTTTGGTGGGCCGCCGCTGAGTATTTCAGCAAAATCAACCGATGATTTGGTGAAATCAGTTCGCCAACCTTCAGCCTTCCAGCGGCTCTCCTGTGCTAATCCACTGGTCGCAACGCAGACGAGCATTATGGCAAACAAAAGACGGATAATTCGCATGATATTCTCCTGTCCCGACCAGTGTGACCCGGGGACCTTCAAGAGAGAAAACAAATTCGGGTGATCAGGGAGTTACTCAGGGGGGTGCAAATGATCGTTAAATAACGGTAGCAGCTCCAGACTTTCGCGAACAAATGCGTCTGTTTGCCCGGTTAGCGGCAGTTTATGCATTTGATCAAGGGTAAACCAGTCAACGGCCGCAGCGTCATCACCGGCAACGGCGGTGCCAGTTTCACAAATCGTTACGAACATGGCGAGTACAAAATGCCGCTCGACCCGATGATTATCATCGCGCAGGATAATTTCGTGAAACCGGTTGAAAACCACTTTCGACAATTCAAGGGCAGTCTCTTCACGAATTTCGCGAATAGCGGCTTGCTCCAGTGTCTCCCCGACTTCTACCAGACCGCCGGGCATGGCCCAGGTGCCGCTATTGGGGGCCACGCTGCGCTGCGCCAGCAGAATTTTGTCGTCTCGCCAGATGGCTGTGCAAGCACCAAGCAAGGGGGCGGAAGGGTAGTGGCGTGAAGACATCACTTCGCATACCGTGCTGATGAAAATATTCCAAGCTCTGTTAGCAGGAAGCAATAACATGTGTGGTCGATTTGGTCTGGAAGCACCGTGGCAGGAACTTTTCGAATACTTCGATCTGATCCGTCCACAAACGATGGGCGAAGAAATGCCACCGCGACATAATATTGCGCCCAGCCAGCCGATTGTAACGATAAGTCCTGGTGCTGACGGACAGCGTGAGGGCAGGTTGGTGCGGTGGGGATTGGTGCCTGCCTGGGTCAAAGACCCAAAGGAATTTACATTGCTGGTCAACGCGCGCTCAGAAACGGCAATCGAAAAACCGTCGTTTAGAAACGCCATGCGCCATCGGCGGGTATTGATTCCCGCCAGTGGATTTTATGAATGGCAGCGATTCGGCAAGGGGCAGCCCAGTCAGGCTTATTGGGTGCGCCCAAATTCCGGCGGAATCGTCGCATTCGGTGGCCTGATGGAAACCTGGTCCGACCCCAATGGCAGCGAGATAGATACCGGTTGCGTGCTCACCACCGGATCAAACACCAGCTTTTCCGAGATCCATCATCGCATGCCAGTTGTCATACAACCGCAGGATTTTGAACGCTGGTTGGATGTCAAAAATCAAGAGCCACGAGACGTGCTGGACCTGATGAAACCCGTCAATGACAATTACTTTGAAAGTATTCCGGTAAGTAACGCCGTGAATAAAGTATCAAACACTGGCCGAGACATCCAAAATCGTGTAGAAGCCGCCGGACCTGCGAAATCAAAGCAAGACGACAATGAACAATTCTCGATGTTTTAGCCCGGGATGATATTGCTGCCAGCGATAGAGGGATTCCTGTTGGGTGGCGGGTTGATCGTTGCCATCGGTGCTCAAAACGCATTCATTTTGCGTCAGGGCCTGATACGTCAGCACGTGTTCATTTTATGCCTGTTGGCCGCCGTTTTCGATGCCTTGTTGATTGTTCTTGGTGTTGCCGGCATGGGCGCGCTCATTCAGTCCAAACCCGGATTATTGTTCTATGTAACGCTGGGAGGCGCGTTGTTCCTGGCGGTTTACGCCATAATTGCCGCGCGTCGGGCATTGTTTCCTGTCGGCCTGCAGGCATTGGAAAGTGGTGCCGGGAATTTGACTCGTGCTGTGACAATCCTGGTTGGTTTCACCTTTCTCAACCCGCATGTCTATCTTGATACAATCGTCTTGCTGGGCGGTGTATCGAGCCAATATTCCGGTTCTTTGCGGATCGCATTTGCCTTCGGTGCCGCCATATCCTCATTTGTGTGGTTTTTTTCACTCGGCTATGGCGCAAAAGTACTGGCACCGTTATTTGCGCGCCCGTCCGCGTGGCGGTTGCTGGACGGGTTCATCGCCCTGGTGATGGCCACGCTGGCCATCACACTGTTGTTTCGCCTATTTGGGTGATCCGACACGCAATGACTTGACCAACTGAATTTATGCAGTGATAAAGCACCCATGAAATTGATCGCCAACATAGTAACCTTCGCACTTGCTGCTGCTGATATAGCTGCAATTTGCAAATGTCGGATTATTATTCGCTAGCGCATCCCGCTGGCCTGGCCGTTCTCGTTTATCCTTCAAGTCTACGAACGTTCAAGCCGGCAGGGCTCAATGCGTATTGAAAAACGTGAACTTGAATGGACCGAAGCAAGTGACCACTGACATAAAACTCTACAATACCCTGTCTCGCATCAAAGAGACATTCGCGCCCATCGATGCTGACAAGGTGCGCATGTATGTTTGTGGTCCGACGGTCTATGACTTTGCCCATATCGGCAATGCACGCCCGGTGATTGTGTTTGATGTTCTTTTCCGCTTGTTGCGCCATGTCTTCGGCGAATCTCAAGTGATCTATGCCCGTAACATTACCGACGTGGACGACAAGATTAATGCGCGCGCAGCGCGAGATTTTGCGGATCTTCCACTTAACGACGCAATCCGCCGGGTAACGGAGAAAACTGCAAACCAGTTCCAATCGGACATGAACGAACTTGGGTGCCTGGAGCCTTCCCATCAGCCACGGGCAACAGAATTTATCGATGATATGGCGTCCATGATTCAGACGCTGATTGACAAGCAACACGCCTACGTCGCTGAGGGTGGGCAGGGCAGAGAAGTTTTGTTTCGGGTAAATTCCATGGCCGATTATGGGGCCTTGTCAAACCGCAATCTGGAAGATCAACAGGCGGGCGCCCGCGTTGCAGTTGAAGATCACAAGGAAAATGCGGCCGATTTTGTGCTCTGGAAAGAATCCAGCGCAACAGAGCCAGGCTGGGATGCAGGGTTTAACGGAGAAACCATTCACGGTCGTCCGGGCTGGCACATTGAATGCTCGGCAATGGCTCTCGCCTATCTTGGCGAAACATTTGATATTCACGGCGGTGGCCTCGATTTGATTTTCCCGCATCATGAGAACGAAATTGCCCAATCGCGCTGCTGCCACGGCACTGAGAAAATGGCAAACATCTGGATGCATAACGGATTCCTGCAGGTTGAAGGGCAGAAAATGTCCAAAAGCCTTGGCAATTTTCACACCGTTAACGAAGTGCTGGAGACCGACAAGGTGGGAGGCCGCAAATGGCCCGGTAACGTGGTGCGTCTGGCCATGTTGATGACTCACTATCGTGAACCCATCGACTTCTCGGTCAAGCGGTTGGAAGAAGCCGAAAATATTTTGCGTAAACTGACACGAACTGCCAGTCAGGCCACGGATGTCGTGCCAGGCGGCGCGAGCTCCGACATGTTTCATCAGGCATTGCAGGATGATCTGAACACACCGTTAGCAATCCAGGAATTGCAGAAATTGGCCGGTGCGGGTTCGCAAGACGCTGATGCGCAGACCCAATTTGTGAACGGATTGGCACTGCTTGGCATAGATACGGCGTCGGGGTCGGCCGATGTTGATTCAGCGGCGATCGATGCTCAGATTGCCAGGCGACTGGCCTGCATTGCAGATAAGGACTGGTCGGCAGCAGATCGGATTAGAGATGAACTATTGGCTGAAGGAATTCAGCTAAAGGATTCAAAAGATTCCGAAACCGGTGGGCGGGTTACCAGTTGGGAGATCAAGTCATGATTTCAGGAGGATGCCAGTGTGGCGCCGTTCGCTATCGCTGTGAAAGCGTCAGCAAGGCCTCGATCTGCCATTGTCGCATGTGTCAAAAAGCGTTTGGTGGCTTTTATGCCCCTCTGGTGACGTCCAACAATCTGCAATGGAATCGTGGCGTGCCAAAATATTTCAAAAGTTCAGACAAGGTTACCCGCGGATTTTGCGCCGATTGCGGAACACCTTTGACATATGACTGGGGGGGCGAGGTGGAAATAGCTATCGCCACGCTTGATGATCCAACCCAGGCACCGCCCGTCACCCAGGTAAATATCACTGACAAGCTGGATTTTGTCGATCAACTGCACAAATTGCCGGTGCGCCAAAATTCAAGCGGAGAAACCAGTTTCATGGTTGATCTGCAATCCTATCAGCATCCCGACCATGACACCGATCAATGGCCACAACCAAACTCAATGAAGAGCTCAATATGACCAAGCAACGTATCACCCTTTTTGATACCACCCTACGCGATGGGGCCCAGACTCCGGGCATTGATTTCTCTGTTGAGGACAAGATTGCAATCAGCGCCTTGCTGGACGAATTTGGTCTCGACTATGTCGAAGGTGGTTATCCGGGGGCCAATCCCACAGACACCACTTTTTTCGATCAAGAACGGACCAAACAGGCCAAGTTTACTGCTTTTGGCATGACCAAACGGGCAGGAGTTTCAGTCTCCAACGACCCGGGAATTGCCGCCCTGACAGCTTCGTCTGCTTCAGCCATATGCTATGTCGCAAAGGCCTGGGATCTGCACGTCAAAGTTGCCTTGGGCTGTACAAATGAGGAAAACCTGGAAGGAATTTCGGCCTCTGTGAAGGCTGCAATCGGCGCTGAAAAGGAAGCACTGGTGGATTGCGAGCATTTTTTCGATGGCTACAAGGCCAATCCGCAATATGCGCTGGAATGCGCCAAAACAGCTTTCGATGCCGGAGCGCGCTGGGTTGTGCTGTGTGACACTAATGGAGGCTGTCAGCCAAGCGAAATCCGAACAATCGTCGAAGCCGTTTGCAAAGTGATACCTGGAGAAAATGTCGGCATTCATGCCCACAATGACACCGGGCAGGCTGTTGCCAATTCGCTGGCCGCCGTTGAGGCCGGTGCGCGTCAGATTCAAGGCACCATAAATGGCATTGGAGAGCGCTGTGGCAACGCCAATTTGATTTCAGTGATCCCGACACTTGCTCTGAAGCCGCATTTTGCCGATCGATTTGAAACTGGTATCGATAGGAGCAAGCTGAAATCAACCTCACGCCTTTCGCATGCCTTCGATGAACTGCTAAATCGAGCGCCTGAGAGTCAGGCACCGTATGTTGGCTCATCAGCATTTGCCACCAAAGCCGGTATTCACGCATCGGCTTTGATGAAGGACCCGACAACCTACGAACATGTAACACCGGAATCTGTCGGTAATGCCCGCAATCTGATGGTTTCAGATCAGGGTGGAAAATCGAATTTTCTCGACCAGTTGTCGCGCCGCGGCATTGAAGTATCGAAAACTGATCCAAAGCTCGACACTTTGATTGCGATTGTCAAAGAACGAGAGGCTGAAGGCTATGCCTATGAGGCCGCAGAAGCCAGTTTTGAGTTGCTGGCGCGCCGAACATTGGGCGTGGTGCCGGAATTTTTCAAAATTGATTCATACCGGGCCAGCGTCGAGCGCCGGTTCAATGCAGTTGGCGATGTGGTGACGGTTTCTGAAGCCGTCGTCAAACTGTTGATCGACGGCCAGACAAAAATGTCTGTGGCTGAAGGCATGGGGCCGGTCAATGCCCTGGACAACGCGCTGCGTAAGGATCTTGGGAAATACCAGGCGGAAATCGAAGGTCTGGAACTTGCCGATTATAAGGTGCGCATTCTCAACGGCGGTACCGAGGCCATTACTCGCGTCCTAATAGAATCTACCGATGAGACCGGTGAACGCTGGTGGACCGTCGGTGTTTCCGACAATATCATTGATGCGTCGTTTCAGGCACTGATTGACAGTTTGAATTATAAGCTGATCAAAAGCGGGGCGGTTGCGTGACGGCCGATAGCCAGGCCAGCAAGTCAGATTCTCGAAAAGGGTTTTTCTACGCCCTGGCTGCTTATGGTTTGTGGGGTTTTATGCCCTTGTATTTTAAGCCCATGGAGCACATTCCGGCAATGGAAATGGTGGTTCATCGGACAATCTGGTCTGTCCCTGTCGCCCTCTTGGTTATTGGCGCTCAGGGTCGGTTAGGCGAACTTCTGAGCCTGTTCCGCGACCGTAGAATATTTCTGATGATGCTCATTACCGCGCTTTTGATCACCGTTAATTGGGTGATTTACGTGTGGGCGATCGGGGTCGATAAAACCTCCGAAGCGGCACTGGGATATTACATAAACCCACTAATCACCGTGATGCTGGGATTTGCCTTGCAGGGGGACCGGCTGACCAGGTTGCAGATAGTGGCCGTGGGTATTGCCTGTCTGGCAGTCTTGATCAGAACCGTGATTGGTGGAGTGTTTCCCTGGATTGCGCTGACATTGGCCGTGTCATTTGCTGCTTACGGCTATCTTCGAAAAACTGTGCCTGTTGGCCCGACGCAGGGCTTTTTGATGGAAGTAGTCATCCTCTTTCCACTCGCATTTATCTATTTGCTTTGGCTGATTGCCATCGGCGAAAACCATTTTACGCTAACCTCCAGCGACGGCCCGTTGTTGATGTTGGCTGGAGTTTTGACTGCCGCACCGCTTATTCTTTATGCGTTCGGTGCAAAATTGTTGAGGCTGGCGACATTGGGATTGATGCAATATATCGCACCCTCGATCATCTTTTTGATTTCGTTTCTGGTGTTTGGCGAGCAAATGGATATCTGGCAGGGACTCACTTTCGTCATGATCTGGTTTGCTTTGGTGCTCTATACATGGAGCATGTTTCGGGAAGGCGGGGTCTGAGAGCTTAGGAGAACAGCCCGGCAACCACGTCATCGGCAGTGGTGAACACGCGGGGCTTGGCTTGAGCCGGATGATGCAGGAATCCCGCATCCGACATGTGCTGGACCAATTCGACATAGGGTGACCAGAATTCATTGATATTCAACAGACCGACCGGCTTTTGATGGCGGCGGAGTTGCGCCCAGGTGAGGACTTCAACCAGTTCTTCCAGCGTACCAATGCCGCCGGGCATGGCCAAAAATGCATCAGACTCCTCAAACATCTGACGTTTTCGAGTATGCATGTCAGGGACGACAACCATACTTACTTCCGCAATGTTCCGGGCCTGCTGCCCCTGTTCTGATGCCAACAGAAATTCGGGAATGATGCCCAATACATTCCCGCCATGGGCCAGCACGCTTTCAGCAAGTGCCCCCATCAGCCCCTTATCGCCGCCTCCATAGACCAGACGCAGGTGGTTTTCGGCCAAATGTTTGCCGAGTAATACGGCCGCTGCCCTAAAATCCGGGTCACTTCCTGGTGAAGATCCACAATAAACGCACAGGGAACGAATCGGTGTATTATCTGCATTGGCCATCCAGCGAGAATGCCTGTGTACTGCCGTAGGTCAACAATAAAAGAAATGTCGCATGCGAACCCTACAAAGCGTTTCAATCATTGGCCAAATTGCTGAATTCCGTGTTATAGGAAGCTGAGAAATTTAACTTACCCGCCCAATTCTGCCTATGTTTCAGGGGCGACGACAGTTCGGGGTGACAGAATGGCCAATTTATTGGCGCTATTTGGCGTGAAATCTGTGGTGGCTGCAGGTTCGGTTGCAGCCGTGGCCACGGGTGCTGCTGTTGTATATCAGGACGAGATTGCGAATTATTTTCAGACGGATAAAGCGTCGCTACAGCAGCTGCTGGTTAATGAGCAGGCTGCGGTGAAGGTCAAGCCGGAAGAAGCCGAAAAACCTGAAGTAAAACAACAACCCGAGACGGTGCCTGCGCCGAAAGCTGCAGAGCTTGTCGCGATTGAACCGAAATTCGACATTTTAAGGGTCGAAAAAGACGGCTCAATGCTGATCGCCGGCAATGCGGCTCCAAACGCAAAGGTCGACGTCATCAGGGCTGATGGTACCGTCATTGTGACAACAATTGCGGGACCGGCTGGAGATTTTGTGGCCTTGCCCGACGGTCCTCTTGCTCCTGGCGACTATGTCTTGTCGCTTCGAGCCGTTCAGGGTGATGGCGATCCAGTTCTGTCTTCGCAAACCAGTCTGGTTACCGTGCCTGAGTCTGGTGGCGAATTGCTGGCCATGATTAGTGAGGAAGGCCAACCGAGCCGCATAATATCCAAACCGGAAGTTCTTGAGGCAAAACAACCGGTGGAGCCAGTCAAGCCAGCCGAACCGGTTGTGGAAGTGGCTGCTGCGCCTGTTGTGGAAGAAGCACCTGTCAAAAAGGTTGTTGTCGCACCAGCAGAGCCTGCCCAGCAGGTCGCCCCGGAAACTGAAAGTGTTGCCACTACAGAGCTCAAACCGGTCGAAGTTGCCAAGGTTGAACCTCAACCCGTAAAGATCGAAGCTGAACCTGAAGTTGTTGAATCAAAACCAGAAAAGATTGAAGCCCAGCCTGAGAAGGCGGACAGTGTAGAAAACGAACCAGTGGTACAGGTGGCTGCCGTCGAGCCGGAACCTGAACAACCAGCAAAAGTAATGGTTCAGCCTGCAGAAGTAGTCGAGCAGCCAAAATTTCAATCAATTCCAGCCGCCCCCCAGGTGGTCGTAGAGGCAGTTGAAGTCGAAGGCGGGCAGATATTCATTGCGGGAGCCATACCCAGTGGAGTTCCGGTTCGCATCTATGTCGACAATAAATTTATCGGATTGGCGCGCGGGACTTCTGACAATCGTTTTCTGGTCTCCAAACCATTTGAATTGGAAGAAGGTGAGCACACGGTGCGTGCCGATGTGATAGATACGACGAATGGATCGGTACTGGCCCGAGCTATCGTGCCACTCATTCATGAAATTCCGCAGGAGTTGGAACCTGAAACACCAGAAGCGACCGTGGTTGCCGAGGCTGAGGAACCAACACCTGTGGCCACTCCCAAAGCGGCCGCTGTTAAAGTTGAAAAACCCGTTGAAGTGGCGGCGTTGGAAACACCAAAGCCTGCCGTGACAAAGCCTGAAACCACAGCAAAAACGCCGGCCTCTCCCGTGGTCACACCCAAGCCCGTTGAGCAACCGGCCAAACCGGTCGCCAAAACTGCCGAACCCAAGGTCGAAACAGTTGAAGTGGTGAATGCAGATCCCGTTGTTGAAGTTGCGGCAGCGACACCGCCGCCGACGCCGACGCCGCGTATGCCAAAAGTGTTGAAGACCGGACGTGCCGTGATCATCAAGCGTGGAGACAATCTGTGGCGAATTTCGCGCAAAACCTATGGTCGAGGCATTCGCTACACAACAATCTACAATGCCAATCGCAATCAGATTTCCGATCCACACCGGATTTTCATCGGGCAGATTTTCAAGATACCGAAAAAACCCGAGCAGGAAGGCTAACTTACCCTTGAACACGCATATGTGAACTCCTACTTTATCGTAATAATACGATGAAAGGGCAGGGCATGGCGTGCTGTGAAGAATCCGCTGAGAAGCAAAAGCTCGAGATAAAGAATTCTGCCGAAATGGCGGCAGTGTTTTCAGCGCTTTCGAATCCTGCGCGCATTGATATTTTGCGCCACATAGCCCTGCACCGTCATTGCGGATGCAAAGATATTACTCAGGTTTTGCCGCTGGCACAGTCGACCGTATCTCAACATTTAAAAGTTCTTATTGAGGCGGGGATTGTAACCGTTGAAACGATCCCGCCGCGTTCCAGCTATCAGGTCAATGATGATTTGCTGAAGGCCATGGCGTTGACCACGAGTTCATTTCTGGATTCGTGTTGCGAGGGAAAATGCTGCTAGTGACCGAAACACAAATAATCCTTGAAGGTTTGGTTTGACCGATAATTCTGCTCAGGCGGGGGGGCAGGCGGCTCAACAGGTCGCTGACAAGTCATCTCTGGCAACCATCAAAAACCTGTGGCCCTATATGTGGCCTTCAGACCGGCCTGACCTGAAGATCAGGGTTCTTTGGGCTGCGGTATTTCTGGTCGCTGCCAAGCTGGTTACCGCAATTGTACCGTTTTTCTTCAAATTTGCTACCGATGCGCTGGACGGGCTGGATCAGGACATTGCCTGGCTGCCCGTCGCGCTGACCACGCCGATTATGCTGGTGATTGGGTTCATTGTTGCTCGGTTGGTCATGACAGGACTCAATCAATTACGTGACGCATTGTTTGCCCGTGTTGGCCAGCACGCTGTTCGACAACTGGCCTATCGAACTTTTGTCCATATGCACAAATTGTCGTTGCGCTTTCATCTGGCGCGGCGCACCGGCGGATTGTCACGAATTATCGAACGCGGAACCAAAGGTATTGAAGTCATTGTTCGATTTACGATCCTCAACACCTTCCCAACTATTCTTGAGTTTGCCCTTTATGCGGGTATTTTCGCCTATAATTTCGGCTGGTCATATGTCGTTGTCATCGCTGTGACCGTCTGGGCTTACAGCTATTTTACCATCAAGGTGAGTAACTGGCGCATTCAGATTCGCAGGGACATGAACAATTCCGATACCGAGGCGAGTTCAAAGGCAATTGACTCATTGCTGAACTACGAAACCGTCAAATATTTCGGCAATGAAGGCATGGAGGCAAGTCGGTTCGATGTCTCCATGGCGAAATACGAGCGTGCCGCAACTCGTACCTGGACATCGATCGGGTGGCTCAATTTCGGCCAAACGGCAATATTTTCGGTTGGCATGTTGATTTGCATGATCATGTCGGCTCTTGCGGTGCAGCGCGGCGAACAGACCATCGGTGATTTTGTGCTGATCAACATGTTTTTGATGCAATTGTCGATCCCGCTGAATTTCATTGGCTTTGTCTATCGTGAGATCCGCCAGGGTCTGACCGACATCGAGGCGATGTTTGATCTGTTGGAAGTGGATCCGGAAATCGAAGATGTCGCAGATGCACCGCCGTTGAACATCGTCGATGGGGCCATTCGATTCGACAATGTAGATTTTCGTTACGATCCGGACCGGCCGATTTTGAACGGAGTGTCCTTCGACGTCCCGGCAGGAAAAACCGTGGCCATCGTTGGGCCTTCTGGGGCCGGTAAATCGACCATTTCAAGACTGCTTTTCCGCTTCTATGACATTCAGTCCGGATCGATCACCATAGATGGGCAAGACTTGCGCAGTATCGAACAGGAAAGCCTGCGTGGGGCGATTGGTATGGTGCCACAAGACACTGTGCTGTTTAACGACACGATTGCTTACAACATTCGCTACGGGCGGGTGGATGCGACCGATGAAGAAGTGGTGCAGGCTGCCGAACGTGCGCAAATTCAGGATTTCATCGCGCGATTGCCGGAAGGTTTTGATACTCAGGTTGGTGAGCGGGGATTGAAATTGTCCGGTGGCGAAAAACAGCGGGTGGCGATCGCCCGCACCTTACTCAAAGCACCACCAATTCTGGTGCTGGACGAGGCAACATCGGCGCTCGACACGCAAACTGAGCAGGAGATCAAGGCAGCGTTGGATATTGTCTCTGCCAATCGCACCACAGTCGTCATTGCGCATCGGTTGTCGACCATCATTGATGCAGACGAGATTATCGTACTAGAGGCCGGTGAAATTGCCGAACGGGGTACCCACGCTAAGCTGCTCAAGAAAGATGGACTTTATGCCTCCATGTGGAACCGTCAGCTTGAGGCATCCGAAGCCGAGAAGCGCCTGCGCGAAGCTCATGAAAACGATGATCTTGGGGTGGTGATTAAGCGGGCCCCAGCTGAACCGACAGCCTGATGCGGAGCTGGAAACTGGCGCTGATTGTTGCCGCAATATCACTCCTGTTTGCACAGCTCGTGAATGCGCAGGACGTTGACCACACAATCGTCGAACTTGAACTGGTTTTGGCCGTTGATGCGTCCACCAGCGTCGATAGCGACGAATATCACCTGCAACGCAGCGGAATAGCAGAGGCATTTCGACACCCAAAGATTTTGGGCGCAATTGACGGTCTCGGCGAAGAAGGTCTGGCCATCAGCGTGGTTCAATGGGCGGGAGCGGGCAAACAGCTTGTTGCTGTGAGCTGGGCGCAGGTGAATAGTCGCCAGACCTCATTTGCCTTGGCAGATCGAATTGACGCCATGCCACGTCTGTTGAGTGGGTTTACCGATATTGCCGGCGCCATCACCTATTCCGTGGCGGAAATCGAAAGAAATGGCTTCAAGGGACGCCGCTTGGCGATTGATGTGTCGGGCGATGGTACAAGCCATAATAACGACCCGGCGCTTGCCCGTGACCGGGCAATTTCAAAGGGGATCACGATCAACGGTCTGGTGATTCATTCCATCGAGTATGATCTTGGTGATCTAGCAAGGTTTGAACTGCGTACCCACTACAGGGACCGGGTAATAGGTGGACCAGGGGCATTCCTGCTAAACGCTGAAAGCTTCAAGACATTTGCAGTTTCAATGCGTGAAAAACTTTATCGGGAAATATCTTGTCCACTGTTTGCAGGGAATCTGTGAGCCAATTCGCTTTGCGCATTAAGCCGCATTGGGTATATCAATATGCAACTTAATCTACGAAAGTGATTTATGTCCGTCAGCAATTCAATACGCGATGCCATGGTGCCGATCCATAAGGAAGGCTACCGATTTATTGCGGTATTTGCCGCTGTGACAGTGGCGCTGGGCTTTGTCTGGCAACCCTTGTTCTGGATTGGGTTGATCCTAACCATCTGGTGTGCGTTGTTTTTTCGTGATCCAGAACGGATTGTCCCGGTGAGCGATGATCTGATCGTCAGCCCGGCAGATGGTGTTGTGTCGAGTATCGGTCATTTTGCGCCCCCGGCTGAATTGCAATTGGGCAGCGAACCACGCATGCGCATAACCGTGTTCATGAATGTCTTTAACTGTCACGTTAATCGGGCTCCGGTGCGGGGCAATCTGCTGGTGTCGCAACACAAGGCGGGCAAATTTCTCTCCGCTGATCTGGACAAGGCCTCGGAAGAAAACGAGAGGCACAGCATCGTTATTGACGGCCCCAATGGGCCGGTAGGAACTGTCCAGATTGCTGGTCTTGTGGCCCGTAGAATTCTGTGTTGGAGCGAAGAAGGGCAGGCGTTGAGGCAGGGCGAGCGTTTTGGGCTGATCCGATTTGGCTCCAGAGTTGATGTATTCCTGCCGGAAGGTGCAACCCCAAGAGTGGCGCTTGGTCAGACGATGATTGCCGGTGAAACCGTGATCGCAGCGCAAGACGACATTGCCCCCTCCAGCATGACACCTACCAGAATTTAGGCGGCACCCCAATGAAACCGCCATCTCCCGAATACGACCCCAAGCGCGAAGATCCTAAACCCATTCCCAATGCGGATGCTGTGGAACCGCCAAATCTGTTCGACGACGGCGACGGCGGCGGTGGCGGCGAGGGTGACAGTGACGAGGTCGCGCAAATTTCCCGGTTAAGGGATGTGCCATTCAGAATGCTGGTGCCCAACATGATCACGCTTGGGGCGATTTGTTCCGGGCTGACCAGCATACGTCTGGCTTGGGAAGATCGCTATGAACTGGCGATTGTGGCCATCGTATTTGCTGCCATTCTGGATGCGCTGGACGGACGCGTTGCGCGTTTCCTGAAATCCTCTAGTTCGTTTGGTGAACAACTCGATTCGTTGGCGGACTTTGTGAATTTTGGAGTTGCGCCCGCACTGGTGCTCTATCTATGGACACTCAATGAAATGCGCAGTCTGGGTTGGGTCGTTGCGCTGATCTTTGCCATCTGCGGCTGCTTAAGGCTGGCGCGGTTCAACGTCACGTTGGATGACCCGGACAGGCCGGGATGGCAGGTGGATTTCTTCACCGGTGTGCCGGCACCGGCGGGCGCATTACTGGTGTTGCTGCCAGTCTATATGGGCCAGCTGGGGCTGGAGCGCAGTCTGACAGTAACTGTGTTCTCGGCCTGCTATATGTTGTTTGCTGGCTTCCTGATGGAGTCCAGCCTTCCAACCTGGTCTTTTAAGCGGGTTGGCGGTCGGGTGTCTCGAGGCATGGTTTTGCCGGTTATGCTGGGCTTGATGCTGGTGATCGTAATCCTGTTCAGCTATCCATTTATGGTGCTGACATCATTCGCAATCCTTTATCTCATCACCATTCCGCTCAGCTATCGGGATTGGTCGCGCCGCGAAGCAGCGGACGAAGCAAACGCGGCGAGCGCGGCGAGCGCGCAACAAGATTAAACGGCTCTAAACGCCGCCGCAGGCTATTCAGCTGCGGCGGGCAGTTGGTCGTCGTCTTTTTTCTTTTTGACCGATTTTGGCAATTCCACCACGCTGCTATCTTCAGCGTGACGAACCGTCTTTTTCTTGATCGCTTTCTTCTTCGGTTTGGCTACCTTGGCCGAACGCATCATGTCGTTGAGGTCAGCAAGCGGCACTTCTTGAGCGGCTGCGACAGCACTCGGCTCCGGGCGGCGAATTTTCTTCGATACCCATTTGAACGGCGCGGCAATGTTAGCAGGCATTGCCAGCATGCTTGGGATCATGATCAAAGTGAGCACGGTTGAGAACGCCAGACCGGAGATGATGGCGGTAGACAATTGCACCCACCAAACGGAAGTAATGCCACCATAAGAAATGGTCCGGTCGAAGAAGTTCATGTTGAGTTGCAACGCCATTGGCACCAGGCCCAGAATAGTGGTGATGGTCGTCAGCATGATCGGACGAAGTCGCTGGGCTGAGGTTTTCAGGACAGCCTCACGGGTTTCAACGCCTTCTTCGCGAAGCCGGTTAAATGTGTCGATCAAGACAATGGCGTTGTTCACCACAATACCGGCAAGCGCCACGACCCCCGTACCTGTCATGATGATTGAGAACTTCTGACCTGTGACCATCAGTCCAATCAATACGCCAATGATGGCCAGGACAACCGTCGAGAGTGTCAGGATGGTCTGGTAGAAGGAATTGAACTGCGTCACCAGAATGATGAACATCAGGAACAAGGCGATACCGGCAGCCCGAGCCAGAAATTCGCCGGACTCTTTTTGTTCTTCATCGCCGCCGCGGAATTTGAATTGAATTGTTGTTGGAAAATCCTGACTATCCAACCAATCCTGAATTTCAGCGACCTTGTTATCTGGTGTGATGGCTTTGCCATTTTCTTCAAAGCCCGGGATCAGGTTAGCCTTGACTTCCATCGAATAAAGCCCGTCCTTGCGGGTGATGGAACTGACCTTTGGTTTAGCAGACCGTTCGACAAAATTGGCAATGGGCACCTGACCCTGCAACGTTGGCAATTTCAGCTTGTCCAGAGAATCAAAGCTGCGCTCATCCTTGGGCAATCTGACCCGGATATCCAGTTCATCTTCGGAATCGTCAGGCCGGTACTTGCCGATCTGTACACCTGTGGTTACCAGTTGGACCATCGCACCAATAGACACGATACCGGCATTATAGCGGCCAGCTTCCTCGCGGTTGACCTTCAGTTCCCACTCGATGCCGGGCAGGGGACGACCGTCCTCCAGATCCTGTAATCCGGCGATTGTGTTCACGTAATCACGAGCTCGCGCGACAGTTGCAACCATATCGTCATAATCGGTTGATTTCACTTGAAGGCGGATATCCTTGCCGGTTGGCGGGCCCCCCTCGATTTTCCGCACTTCAACTTTAATGCCGGGAATATTGGCGGTTTTGGTGCGAATCTCCTTAAAGATCTCAACGGCCAAACGGCGGCAGCAAAAGTCGGCCATTTCAATTTGAAGCTCACCCACAACATCGGCTGGCTTGTCCTGGACCCCGCCGATCGGACTGCTGGACCCGCTGCTACCACCTGGGGCAGTTGCAATCATGACTGAATTTTTGATGCCGGGTATGGTCAGGACTATCTTTTCAACTTCCCCAACAAGATCCCGAACCTGTACCGCTGAAAGGTTGCCGCGAGCAGACACCAGAACAATGGCTTGATCCGGTTCCTCATCAACAAAGAACTCAACGCCCGAGTTGTTGGCCGGAAACAGCTTGAACATGACGATGAACGCAACACTGAGAATGGCGGCGATGACCAGCAGGTTGCCAAATATATTTCCCGATAGCAGTTTCAAAACACTCAGATAACCACCCAAGGCACCGGGCACCTTTTTGATGTCGAGAGCCTTTTGGCTGGTGAACATCAAGGTGACTGGATCCTCGTTTGCTTCAGCACGACTGCGCCATGTCAAAAAGCCAAACATTACCGGAAACGCGATAATGCCAACGGTCGCCGCGACGATCAACGCGACAACGTTGACACCACCATCGACTGCTGCACCGACTGAATCTTTTGTTGCACCAACAACGGCGTCGAGCCCAAACGTAATCCCGGTTTCAGCCAGGGCGAATGCCGCAAAAGCAAGAATACTGGACGTTGTCAGGGCGGTCAGAATGAGACCTCCACGGCGGCCGATTTTGGCCGCCAGCCAGCCAGTTGCGGCGCCCGCAGTTGGCAGAAAAATCAGCGCGGTCATCAGCGAGGCGGTCAAGACGATGATCACCATGATTGGCAGATAGGACATGAATTCGCCGGGAACGCCGGGCCAGAGCAGCAATGGCAGGAACGCCGCTAATGTTGTGGCGGTCGAGGAAACCACCGGCCAGAACATCAATTGGGCAGCCCTTGTATAGGCCTGAGTGGCCGGCATGCCCTCCGCGAGCTTTCGATCCGCGTATTCGGTCACCACAATGGCGCCGTCGACCAGCATGCCCACGGTGAGCACCATGCCGAACAGAACCATCATGTTGACGGTCATCCCGGCCAGGCCAAGGATCATAAACCCGACAGCGAAGGAAACGGGAACCGATATGCCCACTAGCAGACCGGAACGCAGGCCAAGCGAGGACACGACAACAATCAGCACCAGTGCGATGGCAGTCATAATGGACGCCTGCAGGCTGCCCTGAACCTCACCAATAAAGCTCGATTGATCGAGCAGGTAGTTGATCTTGATGATTTCGGGCCAGTCCTTGGAAAACTCTTTTACAACTTTGCGCACGGCTTCGTTGTTTTTGATGATGTTGGTGCCGATACGTTTGACTACTTGCAGGGCAATTGCCGGTTCCCCGTTTACCCTGGTAAAACCCGATGCGTCTTTGAAGGTGCGGCGAATTTCGGTGACGTCGCCCAGAGTGACGACGGCTTCGCCGTTTTGTTTGATTGGTATTGAGTAGACGTCGGCTGCAGTTTCAACCAGGCCAGGAACCTTCAGGTTAAATCGGCCCGTGCCGTTATCCATGTGTCCGGCGGCAACCAGCTGGTTGTTCTGGCTCAATGCGCTGAGCAGGTCGGTCTGGGTAATATTGTAGGATTCAAGCCGCGCCAGATCGAGAACGACTTCCAACATTTCTTCGCGGTTGCCAGAGAGGTTTGCTTCGCGCACCGAACTGACGGCTTCAATTTCATCCTTCAACCGGCGTGCAAACCGGAACAGGGTCCGTTCGAGAACTTTGCCCGAAAGGGTAATGATAATAGTGGGTTGCAGGGTGAAATTTGTTTCACTGATGACCGGTTCGTCTGCATCATCCGGCATCTCTGCCTTGGCCTGATCGACCTTGTCACGAATATCGGCCAGCACCTTGTCTTTGTCGGTGTCGATGTTGAATTCCAAAACCGCCACAGCATTGCTTTGGGAGGAGATCGTGGTGATTTCCTTCAGACCATCAAGACCGCGCAATTTGGTTTCCATCGGTCGAACGAGCAGACGCTCAGCATCATTGGGAGAAATTCCCTGTTGGCTCACCGAGACAAAGTAAACCGGTACGTCGATGTCGGGATTGGCCTCTTTGGGGATATTTATATATGTCAGCACGCCGGCGATGATCATCACCAGCATCATCGTCAGAACGGTTTTGGGCCGACTGAGTATTACCGCAAGGGCACTGGTCATGATTTGGTCTCCACCTGACCGCTCGCCGCGGCACGCTCAAGGGCTTTCAATTGGTCGGCTGTCAACGGTTCTACCAACTCGCCCGCAGCGACAAAGTTTTGGCCTAATGTGATCACTTTCAATCCCGGCTTGAGACCATTCACCCAGGCCTGTTTTTCGTCCATGGCGATGATTGTCACCGGATTGAAGACCACTTTGTTGTCGACTGATACAGAACGCACACCAATGCGCCCGTCATCTGCCAGCGTCATCCAGCTTGGATTGATCTGATAGGCATTGACCGGGGCCAGATCGATGGATGCTGTGGCGGTCATGCCGTCGCGCAGGCTGCGGTCTGGATTGGGAATTTCAATTTCGATGTTGAAGGTGCGGGTATTGGGGTCGGCAACAGGGGAAATATAGCGAATTTTCCCCTTTACCGCATCACCGGATACCAGGCCGATCGATGCTTCCATTCCAGTTGTTACAGAGCTGACTTCTCGCTCAGGAACCTGACCGGAAAACAGGATTGGATCGGTTTCCATCAATGTGACGCAGACATTGCCGGTGGCCAGATTATCGCCCACTTCTGCATAGGGAGGTTGGACCTGACCTGCGACGGTGGCGCGAATTTCTGTGCGCTTCAAATCCTGTTCAGCGGTCGCAAGAGTTGCCTTTGCCGTGTCGAGCAGGGCCTTCAGGCCGCGCAATTTGGTGTTGGTGGCAAATCCCCGCTCAACAAGTTGTTGATTGGCCTCATAGTCCTGTTCAGCCTGTGTCAGTATTGCCTTTGCCCGATCCAGTTGAGTGGAACGCACACCCTTGTCGATGACACACAGCAAATCGCCGGGTTTGACCATCTGGCCTTTGTTGACTGGGCGAGACTCTACCGTGCCGCCGGTTTCAGCACGCACACTGACAATCGATTCAGCTTGGGTACGCCCCCGAATGGTCAACGTCTTTGTCCGCTGGCTGGGCTGCAATTCGGCAATTCGTACCCGAAATGCAGTTTTGGTGAGCTTGGCTTCACGCTGCGCAATTGTTTCAGCATTCGGGTCGGCCTGACCGCCTTCGATCAGGTCGCCGGTAAACATCCATCCGCCAATTCCGGCAAGGATAGCCAGCGATACGAGGTGGGATCCACGTAATTTCATGTCAATGCGGCTCCTATTCCGCGGCCATTAGGGGAGATTCAGGACGCAGGCTGGTTCCGGCAATCGCCTCCAGTTCTGTCCTGTTTTCCAAGATGTAATTTAAACTTGTGGTCAGGCAGGTACGCCCATAATCGCCGACCCAGTCTCTGCCCTTAAGGTCGACACTGCGCATGGCGGTTTCAATGATTTCCAGTTCAGAATTAAGATATTCGATTTGCAGATCGATTGCCGACCGCACGTCTTCAGGCCGCATCAGTTCTGCACACATGGCCAGCAGCAGAAATTCGCTCTTAAAAATGTCTTTTTGAGCGGGCTTGGAGAGAGCCGCGAGAAATTCTTCGCGGCCAGCATCTGTCACCGAATAGACCTTGCGATTGGGCTTGCCATCCTGCTGTTCCTCGCGGCTGACAACCAGTTCTTCGCTCTCCATACGCGTTAGCGCAGGATAGATTGAG
This sequence comes from Hyphomicrobiales bacterium, assembly GCA_011087605.1. Classification (GTDB taxonomy): domain Bacteria; phylum Pseudomonadota; class Alphaproteobacteria; order Rhizobiales; family Rhizobiaceae; genus Pseudahrensia. The sequence goes on along the minus strand of JAALLE010000049.1, from coordinate 288 downwards.
CCGAAACTTGCATCAACAAAATGGCTGAAATGTCCATCTGTAACGAGCTTGCGTATTTCGTAGCCGGTGCTGTCACCACAGCCCAGAATCGCCAGGCAAAGAGTTCTTACATTCATTTCTGTCTCGTTTGTCTGCTGGCTCGAACGGGTAAAAATGAGCGCGTCGGATCCATATGGTGATCAAGTATATACTCGTCAACCATATATCAATCGAGAATATGAATATTTTTTGACTTTTTGTAACTACCCAGCTACCCCAACCTGATGCTTTTATAGACGGCCCATCAGA
>JAALLE010000150.1 GCA_011087605.1 Hyphomicrobiales bacterium | reverse complement strand
GAAAACTGAATCAGCAAAGACTGCCGAGATTAAGGCGAGTTTTTCAACGGAATATGATGAAACCTGACCTCTCGTCGATTCGCCCTATGCCGTGGCTTGAAGGCACTGCGATGGTGCTTTGCGACGTGCTGGATCACCATACACATGAGGAAGTCCCACATTCACCTCGCGCCATCTTAAAGAGACAGGTCGCACGGCTAGCGGAGCTTGGGTTTGTGGCCAAAACAGCTACCGAGCTGGAATTCTTCCTGTTTGAAAAAAGCTTTGATGAAATTCGAAAATCCGGGTTTCGGGATTTGGAGCCGATCAGCGGTTACAATGAAGATTATCATATTCTGCAAACCACGAAGGAGGAGGCGATCATGCGCCCCCTGCGCAACCATCTGGTTGCTGCGGGCATTCCGATAGAGAATTCAAAAGGCGAAGCGGAAGCTGGCCAGGAAGAACTCAACATTCGATACAGCGAAGCGATGGATTGTGCCGAATTTCATACGATCGCAAAACACGCAACCAAAGAGATTGCCTGGCTGAACGGACGCGCTGCCACTTTTCTGCCGAAGTGGGACCACGACAGGGTTGGATCCTCATCACACATTCACCAAAGCCTTTGGACATTGGACGGCGACACAGCTTTCTTTGACAAGGATAAAGAATTCGGCATGTCCGACGCCATGCGCCACTATGTGGCCGGTCTGTTGATGTATGCTCCAGATTGTACATATTTTCTCGCGCCCTACATTAATTCCTACAAAAGGTTTGCCAAGGGCACATTTGCACCAACCAAAGTCGCCTGGTCGGTAGACAATCGTACGTCTGGCTTCCGATTGTGCGGAGAAGGATCAAAAGCCATTCGAATGGAATGCAGAATTGGCGGATCTGACATCAACCCATATCTCGCGATTGCGGCTCAACTCGCTGCTGGTATTAAAGGTCTTGAAGAAAAATTGGAGTTGGCACCCCCCACCAAAGGTGATGTCTATCAGAATAAGAAAGCCAAAAACATTCCCAACAGCTTAAGATCAGCCGCGGAATCGTTGCACAAATCGAAAATGCTGCGTGAAGCGATGGGTAATGACGTCATCGACCACTACGTGCGTGCGGCTACCTGGGAACAGGAAGAATTCGACCGAATTGTCACTAATTATGAAGTCGCACGTGGCTTTGAGCGAGCATAGCATGACCAAAACACTGAGGTGTATTTCTCCGATTGACGGTTCTGTATATGCCGAACGCCCAATCCTGGAGATTGAAGCTGCAACCGCTCTCGTCAGGCGCGCCGCAAGTGCCCAATCTTCCTGGGCCGCCCGACCGTTGCAGGAGCGAGTCGATCTTGTCATGGCGGGTGTTGCTGCTGTGGGCGCCATGAACGATGAAATTGTGCCCGAACTCGCTTGGCAGATGGGGCGTCCGGTCCGCTACGGTGGGGAATTTGGTGGGTTTGAAGAACGGGCGGCCTATATGGCAAAGATTGCCGGCGATGGGCTTGCTGATCTCGATATTGGCCATGACGATCAGTTCAAACGGATTATCAAACGGGTTCCACACGGTGTCGTGCTTGTCGTAGCGCCATGGAACTATCCGTACATGACTGCGATCAACACTGTCGCTCCGGCACTAATTTCTGGCAACGCGGTTGTGCTCAAACATGCAACACAGACCTTGCTGGTTGGTGAGCGAATGGTACAGGCATTCCACAGCGTCGGTATTCCTGAAGCTGTTCTGCAGAATGTCTTTCTCGATCACCAAACCACATCCAGTTTAATTGCGGCAAAGAGCTTTGGGTTCGTCAATTTCACAGGATCCGTAGGCGGTGGGAAAGCCATAGAACAGGCTGCTGCCGGCACATTCACAGGGATCGGTCTCGAATTGGGAGGCAAAGACCCGGGCTACGTCATGGAGGATGCTGATCTCGATGCCGCAGTCGATACATTGATTGATGGTGCAATGTTTAACTCCGGACAGTGCTGTTGCGGCATTGAACGCATTTACGTGACCGATAGCCTGTTCGACGAATTTGTCGAAAAAGCTGTGACTATCGTCAACAGGTACAAATTGGGCAATCCGCTTGACCCTGATACAACCCTCGGGCCAATGGCGCACAACAGGTTTGCGCAGGAGGTACGTGCCCAGACGTCGGAGGCAATTGCGCAAGGTGCCACGGCCCATATTGAGACGTTCGCGGAAGATGATGGCGGTGCGTATCTCTCACCGCAAATTCTAACAAACGTAACCCACGACATGCGCGTCATGCGAGATGAGAGTTTTGGGCCAGTGGTCGGAATTATGAAAGTCAACGATGATGCAGAAGCAACAGATCTGATGAACGACAGTGATTTTGGCCTCACGGCTTCTCTTTGGACGAAAGATCTGGAGCGAGCCGAGCGCATTGGAGATGCAATCGAAACAGGAACGGTGTTCATGAACCGTTGTGACTATCTCGACCCATCGTTGTGTTGGACCGGCTGCAAAGACACCGGTCGCGGAGGCGGCCTTTCAATCATCGGTTATCACAATTTAACCCGCCCAAAATCATACCATCTTAAAAAGGCAGTCTAGCATGCAGCTCCATGGCAATTGGTCCTATCCAACAGCGATACGCTTTGGTGCTGGCCGTATAAAAGAAATTGGCGAAGCTTGCGCAGCGGCCGGCATCAGAAAACCGCTGCTAGTGACGGATCGGGGTTTGGCTGATCTTGATATTGCGCAGGATACGTTGAATTTAATGGATGGCGCAGGTCTTGGTCGTGCCTTGTTCAGTGAAGTTGATCCAAACCCAAACGATAAAAACGTTGAAGCTGGTCTGACTGTTTACAGGGAAGGGGACCATGACGGCGTAATCGCATTTGGTGGCGGCTCTGGCCTGGACCTTGGAAAAATGATTGCGTTCATGGCGCGTCAAACAAGACCGCTCTGGGATTTTGAAGATGTCGGTGATTGGTGGACAAGAGCAGACCCGGATGCAATTGACCCCATTGTAGCGGTCCCCACAACTGCTGGAACCGGTTCCGAGGTTGGCCGCGCGAGCGTAATCACAAATTCACACACACAAGAAAAGAAAATCATCTTCCATCCCAAAGTGCTTCCCGCGGTCGTGATTTGCGATCCGGAGCTGACGATGTCGATGCCGAAAATTATCACGGCAGGAACGGGAATGGACGCATTTGCACATTGTCTTGAAGCCTATTGCTCGCCACATTACCACCCGATGTCGCAGGGCATTGCGCTGGAAGGCATGCGGTTGGTGAAAGACAATCTCCTCAAGGCCTATACCGATGGTGGGAACATAGAAGCCCGGTCGCACATGATGATTGCGGCAGCCATGGGGGCAACCGCATTCCAAAAAGGATTGGGAGCAATTCATGCGCTTTCACACCCGATTGGTGCAATCCATCATACCCATCATGGTACAACCAATGCCGTGGTTATGCAGGAAGCGCTGAAGTTCAATCGTCCAGCCATTGAATCCGTTCTTGAAGACGCTTCAAATTATCTGGGAATTTCTGGAGGGTTCGACGGATTCTACAATTTTGTGGGAGAATTGTGCGGAGCCCTGTTGATACCCAAAAATCTCACCGATCTTGGCATAACCAACCCGGATATGGACCGTCTGACGAAAGACGCCTTGGCAGACCCCAGCACCGGAGGCAATCCTATTGAAATGACACCCCTAAATACGCGAAAACTATTGGAGGCATGTCTGTAGTTGAGGTCGATAGGTGACCACAACACCCGATATTGTTCAATGTCAATAATCCATTCGCAGGCTGTTGCAAGATGGACAAATGCAACAATGCATCCAGGCGCTTAGTCGGCATCTCGGCCATTCGTCCATGATTGGTCTTTGATGATTTGAACGCCTGCCTTCACAACGTGTGCATTTTCACACAGCGGCTCTGCTGGCCAAGCCGTAAGGTGAGTACACCAACACGGAGGAAAGCAAAATGTTCATCACAATCGCAGCCATCGCACTGATAGCAATGTTTACCCTCCACGTTCAGCATACCGCCTCTTTTTAATCTCCAAAATAAATCCAGGCGACAATCTCAAAACCCCATGCAGGTCAATCTGTGTGGGGTTTTTGTTTATGGTTGGAGAGGTTGATCGGTGGGCACAGCAAAACCTGAAGGGCCTACCTGACCGCCTTGTACGAGACGAATAGGGCCACCTGCATGTTTGGCGTCATCTGCTAGTTCGTCATCTCAATGGCCAACGGTAACTTTACTGGACTTCGGAAATTTGACGATGAAACCCACTCGAAGTTGGGGTCAGCAACAGAAAAATCTGGAATAACTTCCAGCAATCGGCGCATGGCAATATCGGCCACCATGCGGGCAAAGGTGTTCCCGATGCAAAAGTGCTTACCGGTGCCAAAACCAAGGTGGCCTTTGGGATTGCGGTCGATATCATATACCTCGGGATCCTCAAATTTTCGCTCATCGCGATTGGCTGAACCGTATGCCAGAACGACTGTATCACCCGACTTCATGGTTTTCCCATGAAGCGTAACATCCCGTGTCAGCGTTCGTTTGAAGCGCTGTGCCGAGGTATTGTAGCGGAGCGATTCTTCAATCGCTTGTGGGATCTTCTCCGAATTATTTGCCAACTTCCTTCGAGCTTCGGCATTTTCTGCCAGGTTCAATGCGAACATGCTCATGAAACTGGAAAGTGACTCAACGCCAGCGACAACAAACATCGTGGTTGTCAACACGACCTCTCTGTCGCTCAATCGATCACCGTCTATTTTGGCTTCCGCAAGATGGGTAATCAGATCATCGGCGGGCGACTTGCGCCTCATTGACACTTCATCAGAAAGAAACTTTGCAAGTCGCTTAAATGCCGCATCAAGTTCGGGATTACGCCCGCGTTTTTCCTTATCAGTCGATATCGAGAGAACAACTTCATTGCGGGTTTCGGTTGAGTCGCGTTCAGGCAAGCCCAGCATTCGAAATATCGTGCCCACGGTCACATGGCTTGAAAACTCGGAGACGAAGTCGAACTGTCTTTTATCTTTGATTTTGTGAAGCGCAGCATCTGCCAGTTCAACAGCTGGCAAAGCGAGGTGTTCAAGGTTTCTGCGAACAAATGCAACCTGTGCCAGGGCGCGTAGCCTGTCATGTCTGGGCGGATCGGTGGTCCCAAGAGTTCCACCAGACCTGCCGGGTATTTCGTCTATGAGATTTCCATTGAGTGAGGAATAGGTTTGCCAGTCAGTCGCCGCTTCGACTACGTCATCATACCGCGACAAGATCCATAAATTTGCAGTTTTACTCCAATAACAGGGATATTCGTCGCGAAGAAGTGTGTATCCGGGAAACGGATCAGCATCTATTTGATGGGAGTAAAGTTCAAAAGGCTCAGACATGCCTGAACGATACAAAATTGGTCGCGGCAAATCCAGCAATGTTGAACGGACTGCCCTTCCATAGGGGAGCCGATTGGGTTTGGTGAGCACAACCCTGCCTGGGGCGTCTTAAATTGCCTTAGCCGAATTTACCGAATTAGACGCTGAAAATAAGCGAGTTGCGAATTGATCAACGACCGCAGTGAGCCTATTCCGTTGAAAAACTCATCTGAGAAACGACGGTTTCGTTGATTTGATT
>JAALLE010000048.1 GCA_011087605.1 Hyphomicrobiales bacterium | reverse complement strand
TGATGGGCCGTCTATAAAAGCATCAGGTTGGGGTAGCTGGGTAGTTACGTTGAATCGTTAGCTTGCACCAAAGAATTAGTTAGAGGATTTGTCATGCTTGACCGTGCTGAACATTTGAAATCCATTCAGGCCGATCGCGAGGATCTGGCGTCTGCCATCCGCCTTGCGGCCTATTTCGACCTGCATGAAGGCATTTGCAACCACTTTTCGGTGCAATGTGAGGGCCCCGATGAACTGTATCTGATCAATGCCTATGGCTGGCACTGGAGCGAAGTGACTGCGGACCGCCTGCTGTTGATTGACGGCGATGGTAATGTGATTGACGGACAAGGCGAAGTTGAAGCCTCAGCCCGCAATATTCACATCGCCAGCCATCGCGCCAATCCACGCCACAAGGCGATTTTTCATGTCCACATGCCCTATGCAACGTCAATCTCGATGATTGAAGGGGGTCGTCTGTTGATGGCTCACCAAACGGCTGCCCGTTTCTATGGCCGTATCGGCTATGAAGAAAAATTTGGCGGAATTGCCGTTACCAAAGAGGAAGGCGAGCGAATCGCTCGTCAGGCGAAAGACAATTCCCATATCGACACCGTGTTCCTGGCAAATCACGGCGTGGTCTGTTTCGGGCCAAGTGTGGCGCAGGCCTTTGACGATCTATATTATCTGGAACGTGCGGCGCGCCAACAGGTGCTGGCTCAATCAACCGGTCTGCCACTGCAAATCATCCCTGAAGAAACCGTCAAACTGACCGCCGAGCAATTTCAACGGGATTTTCAGGTCTACGCGGGCAAACACTTTGAAGCTCTGAAGAGACTGGTGTGAACGGTTTGAAGATTTATGCTCTGAAGAATTGCGATACTTGCAAGAAGGCGCTGGCCTGGCTGTCCGGCAAAAATGCCGCCTTCAACGTTCACGATGTCCGTGCTGACGGCATGACGACTGATGATGTTCGACCAATTGTCGAGGCCGTTGGCTGGGAAGCGGCGGTCAACCGACGCAGCACCACCTGGCGCAATCTGAATGACGATGACAAAGCTGATTTGAGCAACGACAAAGCCGTTGATCTAATCGTGCAGAATCCAACGTTGATGAAACGACCGGTTTATGTATCGGGCGATACGACAATTGTAGGTTTTGATTCCTCCGCAAAGGAGAAATTGGAGAGCCTTATCTGAGTGTTAATCAGGGATTGAGCCTCTGCTTTGACCAAATCGACTCAGTCGTTCCATCCCTGCTAAAGACAATGCGGTCGTGCAGACGAAACTCTCCGTCCTGCCAGAACTCGATAGATTGCGGTTGAATTCGAAAGCCCGACCAATGAGGCGGACGGGGAATGTCATCGGTGCCGTATTTGTCCTCCATTTCCTGCAACCGGGCGACCAAGTCGTCTCGCTTGGCAAGCGGCCTCGATTGGTCGCTGGCCCAGGCGCCCAGGCGGCTTTGAGGATGGCGTGAATTAAAATAGGCGTCGGCCTCTTCTTCACTGACCAGTTCCAACGGGCCGCGGATGCGGATTTGGCGGCGCAGGCTTTTCCAGTGAAACCCCATGGCCGCCTTCATTGCACCCAGAGCCTCCTGCCCCTTGGCGCTTTCAAAATTTGTGTAAAACACAAATCCCCGCTGATCGTGCCCTTTCAACAGAACCATCCTGACATTTGGCATTCCGCTGGCGTCTACCGTCGCCAAAGCCGCCGCGTTGTGGTCATTAGGCTCCTTGTCTTTGGCATCATTTAACCATTCATTAAACAAGGACATTGGTTCGCTGCATTCAGTGAAGTCCATCTTCTTCATCTTACCCTTTGTTAACCTTCTCGCCCCATCCTAGCGGCGGGGACATGTGTGCTGTCTTTGGTCTAACGGCCTTTTTTGAGTAGTGGAAGTGAAGATTGTCGTCGACATGGTAACGAGTTGTCATAGATTGGCTAAATCAGCCACTAAACTGGCAGTGCTGGCATTACTTTCGTTTGCCGCCGGCGGTTGCGCAATCAATGGAAATTCACTGCCGGAAATCACGAACGGTGATCAACTGGTCACCAATTCGGTGGTCAACAAGGCTAAACCCGACGGCATTGAAGAAACAGATGCTGAACTGATTAAATCAACAGTCGTTGCTGCCGGTACATCTCGTAACGTCACCCCGCTGGCCTGGCAAAATCCGGAAACCGGATCTTCCGGTGCAATTGTCGCCATTGATAATTTCATGGGCAAACATGGCCAGAAATGCCGTGGGTTCAAAACCAGCGTCGCCAATTTCATGGGCATTGCCTATTATAACGGCGAAACCTGCCAAATTAGCGGTGAGAAGTGGGTTTTGAGCTGGTTTAAAGCCTCCCATTAACCGCCAAGTGCCTCAAAGTATCAATTTTTGCGCCCAAACGCTGGAAATGTGGGGGGGGTATCCCTTATATTGGGAATATCACAAACCACTTTCAGACTGCACGAGGATGGGCCATGCGCGATCCCTATCAAGTATTGGGTGTGCCGAAAACGGCAAGCGAAAAGGAGATCAAATCTGCTTTTCGCAAGCTTGCGAAGAAATACCATCCTGACCAGAACAAGGATAATCCGCAGGCCAAGGCACGCTTTACCGAAGCCAGCACCGCCTATGAAATCGTCGGCGACAAAAAACGACGGGCACAGTTCGATGCCGGAGAAATTGACGCTGAAGGCAAGGAAAGGTTTCAGGGCTTTACCGGCAATCCCTTTGGCGGAATGGGCGGTGGCCCCCAAGGCGGCGCAGCTGGATTTGGCGGTGCTGAAGATATATTGAGCCAGATGTTCGGTGGCATGGCTGGTGGTGGACCGGGCGGTGGTGATCCATTTGCTGGAATGCGCGGCGGCGGCGGGGGTGGGGGCGCACGACGCGGTGCGCATGGTCGTCCCCCTAAGGGCGAGGATCGCAAGATCAACCTGTCTGTCCACCTCAAAGACCTCGCCGCAGGCAAAGCCCCGGTTCGGCTGGGCAAAGACCGGACCGTAAATGTAACAATTCCACCTGAACCGGAAAACGGTCAGATCGTCCGCTTGAAAGATCAGGGCAATGAAGGGCCTGGCGGACGCGGTGATGTGCTGATCACCCTGTCGATTTCAGATAATGCGGACTTTCACCGTGAAGGCAGCAATCTGCGCGCCCATGTTCCGGTTCCGCTGAAAACCGCAGTGTTGGGTGGCCGGATTCGGGTACCGACGATCGATGGTGCCGTTGCATTGACAATCCCCGAATGGTCAACCAGCGGATCGGTGTTCCGTGTTCGCGGCAAAGGATTGCCGCTAAAATCAGGTGGCAAAGGTGACATTTTGGCTGTTCTGGCGATCGAATTACCTGATGTTCCCGATGATGATCTTATCGAGTTGATGAAACGCGAAGAAAAGCTGGCTGCGAAGGTCGGATAGACGCAATGACAAGGGCTGCTTGATGCAATCAATGCCCTGTGCCATACCGCCCCCAACGGTGGTCTCAAATTGTCGACGAGCAGGTTTTAAAAAATGAGCAACACACAAGGATTGATGGCTGGGAAACGCGGCTTGGTCATGGGGCTTGCAAACAATCGCTCGATTGCTTGGGGTGTCGCAAAAGCACTGGCTGAGGCCGGAGCTGAGGTCGGTTTCACCTATCAGGGTGAAGCATTGAAAAAGCGTGTCGAACCTTTGGCGGAACAACTTGGCGGTCGCGTATTCGGAGATTGCGATGTCGCCAATCCGGACTCTATCGATGCGGTTTTTGAGGCCATTAAGAACGATTGGGGAAAACTCGACTTTGTCGTTCATGCCATTGGTTTTTCAGATAAAAATGAACTGACCGGACGTTATGTTGATACGTCTAGCGAAAATTTCAAAACGACAATGGACATATCTGTTTATTCGTTCACTGCCGTGGCACAGCGGGCCGAAAAACTTATGTCGGATGGTGGATCGCTGCTGACAATGACCTATTACGGGGCTGAAAAGGTGATGCCCAATTACAATGTCATGGGGGTTGCGAAAGCTGCTCTGGAAGCCAGCGTCATGTATCTGGCCGTCGATCTCGGTAAACAGAATATTCGCGTCAATGCGATCTCCGCCGGACCCATAAAAACGCTTGCCGCATCGGGAATCGGTGACTTCCGTTATATTCTGAAATGGAACGAATATAACGCGCCGCTGAAACGCACCGTGACAATTGATGAAGTTGGCCAGTCCGCCCTCTACCTGCTGTCAGATATGTCCACCGCTGTTACGGGTGAAGTTGTCCATGTGGATTCCGGCTATCACAATGTCGGGATGAAAGCTGTGGACGCCCCCGATATTTCGGTCGTCTAAACCTTTGCCCCACCCGACAATCTATTTTCTGCGCCACGGTCAGACCGACTGGAACGTCGAAATGCGCATTCAGGGGCAGCATGACATTCCGATTAACGATACGGGCCGCAAACAAGCCCGTACCAACGGGCAAACGCTAGCAAAATTGCTGGATGATCCGAAACGATACAGATACATCGCCAGTCCACTTGGCCGGACGCGTGAAACGATGAACATCGTGCGACAGGAACTCGGCCTGCCGAGCCACGGCTACGAAACCGACGACCGATTGAAAGAAATATATTTTGGCCTCTGGCAAACCTTTACGATGGAAGAATTGCGTCAAACGGAACCAGAACTGGTCGCTGCGCGGGAGGCTGACAAATTCAACTTTACGCCTCCGCTGGGCGAAAGCTACTTTCAAGTATTGGCACGGTTGAAAAGCTGGTTGCCTTACGTAACAGAGGATTCAGTCGTGGTTTGCCATGGGGGAATTTTGCGCATGTTGGAGCATCACTTTAACAACACACCAACGGATGAGGTCGCCCACATAACTGTGCCGCAGGACCGCATTTACAAATGGGACGGCAAGCTGGCTCAATGGTTGTAACAATGGCGCAGGGATCGTTGTTCAACCCCTTATCTGTCATCAAATATTCCGAAGTTCGAAACTAGAGCCATTCACGTCGCAATCGGCATTGTGTTTTGTCGGTACTTTCAGCTAAACGCTGCCAATCAGTATCTGCAAGGCCGTATATCATGTTCAAAACGCCGGACCCTGTCGTGGGCAACGACCAACCCACTGTTGTTAATTCCTGGGATGAGTGGTCACCACTCAAACATGTCATCGTTGGCGTTGCCGATGGCTGCATGATTCCCCCCTCAGAACCGGCGCTTGATGCAAAAGTGCCCGAAGATTCCGACATGAAGGGACAATGGGGGCCAAGAACTCAGGATACGGTCGACAAAGCCAATGCTCAGCTGGATTATTTTGCCAAGGTTTTAACCGACCGCGGCGTGCGTGTTGACCGCCCTACACCATTTGACTTTTCGCAACCCGTCTCGACACCGGATTGGGAGAATGCTGCAAGTTTCGGCTGTATGCCACCGCGCGACGTCATCTTAACGGTTGGCAAGGAAATGCTGGAAGCAACCATGTCCTATCGCAGTCGTTTTTTTGAATATCTGTGCTATCGCCCGCTGCTGCAACGCTATTACAACGAAGACCCGGGAATGCGCCACGAAAGTGCACCAAAGCCCCGGCTGACCGATGCGGATTATCATCCCGATTATCTTTCAGAATCCATCGGCAATGAAAAACGCCTGGAATGGACCGCTGCCAAGCATTTTGTCACCACCGAGGAAGAACCCCTTTTTGACGCGGCAGACGTGCTGCGATTTGGCAAAGATCTGGTGGTTCAACATGGATTTACAACCAATCTCAAGGGCATTGACTGGCTAAAGCGTCACTTCCCCGATCATCGGGTAACGGCGGTCAATTTTCCAGGCGACCCCTACCCCATCCATATTGACGCAACCTTCACGCCGATCCGGCCGGGTTTGATCATCAACAACCCTGAACGCCGCTTGCCTGACGATCAGCGCGAATTTTTTCACCGCAATGATTGGGAAATCGTCGATGCCGCCCGCCCGGCCCACAACACACCACCCCCGCTTTGCTATTCTTCTGTCTGGCTCTCAATGAATGTGTTGATGGTGGATGAAAAAACGGTTTGCTGCGAGGCCAGCGAAGTTAACCAGATGGAACAATTTGACAAGATGGGCCTGGAAGTTCTGCCGATTCCGTTCCGCGATGCATATGCCTTTGGCGGCGCGCTGCATTGCGCAACCACCGATGTTTATCGTGAAGGCGCGTGCCAGGACTATTTTGCCAAGGGCTAGAGCCGTTCAGGTTTAAATTGAACCTAATCAATAAAACTATCTGCCCGCAGACCGGCCCGTTCGATATGTATCGGCAATACCTTGCCATAAAGCTGCATTGTCCGCTCAGGAGCCCCAACCATGTCGGGCTCTTCAACATAGGAGAAAATCGCCACATAGCGTGGCGTCCGGCCAATCAGTGGGGCAACTCGGTGGAGTGAATAACGACCCAAAAACAATTGCAGATCGCCAGGTTCCAGCTCCAGTGTCACCACCTTGTCGGAAGTTTCTTCCAATACCTTGCGGACTTCATCAAAATTTTCACCTTCGCTTCGAATATTGGGGGCGTATTCGAACGCACCCCCCTGACGGGCATTTTGTATTGCCAGTGTCACAGTGAAATTGTTGGTATCAAAGTGCCAGGGGAAACCTTCGCCTTCTTCCGCCATGTTGATGATCACATCGGCCAGCGGATCGGCATATCGATAAAAGTACCTGGCCTGCAGGCAGTCGCGAATGAACGGGTCGAACGCATGAAAATCGTGAACCACCCGCAATGGGCCAGCACGTTCGAAGTTATCTGCTGAGATGAAGTTGTTGGAGCGCTCGTAAAAGGCCCGTCGGGGGTCATCATCGGGCAAGGTTGGATCGTCTGCAGTAAAATAGGGATTGGTGCGGTTGAATGAACGGTGCCCCCGGTCGCGGACCGACTCGGCCTCCCGGCACAAATGCTGCACACCTTCAGGTTTGACAAAACCTTTCAAAACAGCACAGCCGTCCCGGGTAAGATCTTGACGAACGGCTGAAATCGTCCTGTCGCGCGCCGGGCCGGATTGGTCAATCGGATAGCGCTCCAAGTCAATCATTTCTGCTGCATAAAACATCGGGCGACCCAACCTCCTTTGACCGCTCGGATCAAAGGTGGCCAAGGACGCCCGGAGTTACTTTAGATTTTTCGACACCTTGATTTGATAGACGGTTTTTATTTGTCTGGCAGCGGTGGCAGGGTTCGCAAATAGGCGACAATCGCCTTTAGATCGCTTTGCGTTGTTTTAGCCAGGAACGGATATGGCATCGGTGGCAACATCGACTTCCCGTCCGGTCGCTTGCCCATGGATATCATGGAGATCAGATCAGCATCGCTCAGTTTCGCAAGGCCGTCTGCATGGGTTGTCAGATTAGGAGCCACCGAGACGCCCCAGGGTCCATGGAACTCAAAACCACCGCGGCCTAAATCGGTCTCCAACATGGGTCCTTTTGGACCAAATGGCGTATGGCATTCCATGCAATGGGCAATTGGCCCGGCGAGATATTCGCCATATTGAGCACTTTCATCTCGTTGTAAGCTGGCGACTGATGTGACCGGTGGACCGTAAGCGGGTGGCAGCGGGATATTATAAGTCGACTTTGGATTGTCCTGCCGCACAGCAGGAACGGAACGTAAATAGGCAACAATCGCGGCCAGGTCATCGTCCGAAATGCCACGATACATTGGAAACGGCATCGGGGGGCCGATCAAGCTACCATCCGGGCGCAAACCTTCGCGAATGGCCCGACCCAACTCGGCGTCAGACCAGTTGGCGACAACACCACCCGGCGTGATGTTCGGTGCAATTGCGGTAAATTCAGCATTTTTAGTAACCAGCCGACCAGCCAGTTCTTTGCCTTCGACGAATCCGTTTGGCCCGATTGGCGTGTGACAGTTACCACAGCCACCCGGGCCGGTGACCAGATACTCACCTCGTTCAACCGGTGATTCAGCTGCGGCACTCGTAATCCAAACCCCCGCAAGCAGACCCAGCGCAGCTATTACACTTCGTTTCATGAATTTTCCCTTCCCCAAAAACAGCTCCCGTTTGGAAAGGCTATCAAATCATTGAATATTTTGTCCAGACCAGTTGGTAGTTTGCCCCTAATCGCGTTGCGATATCCCACCATTAGCCGCCGACCACTCGTAGGGAGCGTTCAGGAATTTCTCGACTTCTGTCAAAGTTTTCTCGTCAAAACGGCTGGTGCGTTTGGTTTCTTCCAATACGTCCCACCAGGTGCCCAAATGGTGCAGCGTGATGTCCATGTCCGCCATCAATTTGGGCGTATCTTTGAAGATGTCGTAATAAAACACCGCAAATGTGTGGTTGATTTGCGCGCCTGCATCGCGGATGGCCTGAGCGAATTTGCGTTTAGACCCTCCATCTGTCGTCAGGTCTTCGACAAGTAAAATGCGATCGCCATCCTTGAAATCTCCTTCGATCAGAGAATTACGACCAAAACCCTTTGGCTTTTTGCGTACATAAACCATCGGCAAGCCCATGCGTTCGGCAATAAAGGCGGCGAAGGGTATGCCCGCGGTCTCACCGCCGGCCACTGCATCGAATTGTTCGTAGCCGGCATCTCGGAAGATCGTCGAGCAGGCAAAATCCATCAATGCGTTGCGAATGCGGGGATAGGAGATCAATTTGCGGCAATCGATATAGACCGGGCTGGCCAGTCCGGATGTGAAAATATAGGGCTCATCAGAGCGAAAATGCACCGCCTCAATCTCCAGCAACATTTTCGCGAGCTGCTGAGCCATGAAGGCCTTTTCAGGAAAAGAATTGTTGAACATGATATTTCTCGATCAGGTTTGACGGTTGAGCTATTGCGGATGCCAGAAAACATCAAATCCGGGGTCGAACACGGTGACATGTCCAGCGCCGGTTTCAAATCCGGTTGGAAAGGATATCGGCTGGTCCGACTTGACCAGCGTCATCTGGCTTTGATTGACGGGCAATCCATAAAATTTGGGGCCGTTCAGCGAAGCAAAATTCTTCAACCGGTCCAGCGCACCGTCTTCTTCAAAAACATGCGCCAGAAGGCTCATCGTATTGACCGACGTATAGCAACCGGCACAGCCACAGGCATTTTCTTTCAGATCGGTTGGATGGGGGGCGCTGTCGGTGCCAAGAAAGAACCGCGCATCGCCGGATGTCGCGGCTGCACGCAAAGCCAGACGATGGGTTTCACGTTTTGCCACTGGCAGGCAGTAATAATGCGGTCGAATACCCCCGGCCAGAATGTGGTTTCGATTGATGATCAGGTGGTGGGTGGTGATCGTTGCAGCAAGATCGGTGTCATTGGCTTTGACATACTCCACTCCATCGGCGGTTGTGACATGTTCCATCACTGCTCTTAAACCCGGAACGCGGCGCCGCAACGGATCCAGAACGGTCTCGATGAACACAGCTTCACGATCGAAGATGTCAATATCTGAATTGGTAACTTCACCATGGACACACAGCGGCAGACCGATTTGCGCCATCCGCTCTAGCACCGGTACGACTTTGTCGAAATCGCGGACGCCGGAGTCTGAATTTGTTGTGGCCCCTGCCGGATAGAGCTTGAGAGCCTTAATCAACCCCGAATTGGCCGCCGCTTCGACGTCATCTGGATCTGTGGTTTCTGTTAGATAAAGCGTCATCAAGGGTTCAAACGAAGCTCCTTGAGGAAGCGCTACGCGTATTCGGTCGCGATAGGCTGCGGCGTCAGCGCCGGTCACAACCGGTGGCACCAGATTGGGCATGATGATTGCTCGGGCGAAATGGGCCGCTGAATGCCCGATGACCCCCTTTAACATTTCACCGTCGCGCAGATGTAAATGCCAGTCATCGGGGGTTGGGATGGTCAGAGTATTCATTGCTGTGTCCGGCTGAATTTGCTGATCATCGGGTAGAATGACGAGGACCTTATGGCAAGGCTAATCGTAAAGAAATGGAGCCAGACAACCAGCAAGGCACAATATATTGGACCTGTTGCAAGTTCTCAACCGGATGATAGTTGTGCAGTTGTGCCTCATTACGGAAACTCGACCATGCCTCAAAGCTCTAATATCGCAGTGCGCGCTGTGCGCCTCGAAGACGCGGCCTTCCTGTCTGCTCTGCTAAATCAGATCATCGAGCGTGGGGGAACAACGGCTCATCAAAAGAAACTGTCGCAGGACGAATTTGCTCGGATGTATCTGGAAAACCCCAGAACCGTGAGTTGCTTTGTTGCCTGTCTTAAAGATGGAACCCGGCTTGGCTTTCAACATTTGGACACAAATCCAAAATTGCCGGACGATTGGCTCGATATCGCAACTTTCGCTAAGATCGACAGCCCGGTACGCGGCATTGGTACGGCCCTTTTTGACGCCACCATCTCAGCCGCTCGCCAGGCCAACATGGTAGCGATCAACGCCACGATTCGGGCCGACAACGCACCTGGGCTGGGTTATTATTCAAAGATGGGTTTTGTTGACTATGCCATCATAGAAGCTGTTCCATTGGCTGATGGAACGCCGGTCGACCGCATCTCCAAAAAATACCTGCTGAAATAGACTGACGTCTCCGCGGTGATGAATTGACGGCGGCGGCGTGGAGCCATAGAACAGCCCAGCCTGTTTCGGCTTTCCATCAAAGTGAATTCAAGATGTCACACAACACATTTGGTCATTTGTTCCGGTTCACCACCTGGGGAGAATCCCACGGTCTGGCACTCGGCTGCGTGGTTGATGGCTGTCCGCCCGGACTGGCCATTTCAGAAGCCGAAATTCAAACATTTCTGGACAAGCGTAAGCCCGGCCAGTCGAAATACACCACTCAGCGACGCGAGGCGGATCAGGTCAAAGTACTGTCCGGTGTGATGCCACAGGAAGATGGGACCTGGCTCACCACAGGCACACCAATTTCAATGATGATCGAAAATACCGATCAGCGCTCCAAGGACTACAGCGATATAGCCAAGCGCTACCGCCCGGGACATGCCGACTTTACCTATGATGCCAAATATGGCTTGCGCGATTATCGCGGTGGCGGGCGCTCTTCGGCCCGGGAAACCGCTGCTCGGGTTGCGGCCGGAGCGATTGCCCGCACAGTAATTCCAGGAGTGACAGTGCGTGCCGCATTGGTTCAGATTGGCCAGCACAAAATCGACCGCTCCCGGTGGGACTGGGCAGAGGTGAACAACAATCCGTTTTTCTGCCCGGATCCCGTTATGGCAGAAGTCTGGGCGACAGAACTGGATAAGATTCGCAAGGCCGGTTCGTCCGTTGGCGCGGTGATTGAGGTTGTTGCAGATGGCGTGCCTGCCGGATGGGGAGCACCTATCTATGCGAAGCTGGATCAGGATATCTGCAGTGCCTTCATGTCGATCAACGCAGTCAAAGGTGTTGAAATCGGCAACGGCTTTGAAGCAGCTGAAATTTCCGGCGAAGAAAATGCCGATCAGATAAGGATGAGTGAAGAAGGGCCGGAATTTCTGACCAACAATGCCGGCGGCGTATTGGGTGGCATCTCATCGGGCCAACCGGTGGTCGCCAGATTTGCAGTTAAGCCCACTTCCTCAATTCTCACCCCGCGACAGTCGATCACATCGGACGGCGAAGAAGTCGATGTTATGACCAAAGGTCGGCATGACCCTTGTGTCGGGATTCGGGCGGTACCCATCGGAGAAGCGATGATGGCTTGTGTTCTGGCTGACCATTATTTGCGTCATCGCGGACAGATTGGAGAGCAAACATGACCAGCGACATGGAACGTGTTGCAGAAGCAATTCGCGCCTTTGAACGGGGTGAAATTGTAGTTGTAACCGATGATGATGATCGCGAAAATGAAGGCGATCTGATCGTTGCCGCGGTTCATTGTACGCCGGAAATCATGGGCATGTTTATCCGTCACACATCTGGCATTGTTTGCGCGCCAATGACTGGTGATGAAGCACGCCGTTTGAATCTGGCTCCAATGGTGGCGGAAAATGATGCGCCCCATGCCACGGCGTTTACAGTCAGCGTAGATTACAAGCACGACACCACGACCGGCATTTCTGCAGAAGAACGCTGTACAACGGTGCGCGGTCTGGCAAATCCCAACTCCGGCGCTGGAGACTTTGTTCGCCCCGGGCACATATTTCCATTGGTCGCTCGCGAAGGTGGTGTTCTGATCCGTTCGGGCCACACCGAGGCAGCCGTCGATTTGTGCAATCTGGCCGGCCTTCCCCCGGTTGGAGTGATATCGGAACTGGTCAACGACGACGGCACAGTCATGCGCGGCCCGCAAATTCAGGAATTTGCCCAACAGAAAAACCTCCGGGTTGTCACCGTTGATGACCTGATCGCGTATCGGCAACGCCAGGAGCGTCTTGTCGAACGGGTTGAAGAGTTCGAAATCAATACATCTGCGGGACCGGCACAGGCTGTAACTTACTCCACAGAATGGGACCCAATGCAGCAATTGGCCGTGGTATTTGGTGACATTCGCGATGGCCGCAACGTGCTGGTTCGCCTGCATGTAGAAAGTGTGATTGACGACGCGTTTGGCGGATCCCCTGCCTTAAATGACCACATCAAGGCAATTGCCGAAGAAGGTCGGGGAGTTGTGGTGTATCTGCGCGAAGGTTCGGTTGGTGTTACCGGTGGCGGCATTCGAGGTGGCATCGATGAATCTGCCCGCAATCAACCAGCTTTTGGAGAAGAAGTCGAAGCCCATGGCGCGGCCCAGAGCCGCAAGGAAGAATGGCTGGAGATAGGCATGGGTGCCCAGATTTTGAAGGATCTCGGAGTCAGTTCCATCCGCTTGATTGCGTCCAAAGAACGCAATTATGTCGGATTGAGCGGATTTGGCATTGAAATCGCTGATACGGTTTTGTCCGATGGCTGAGTTGAAATTTTTGCCAATTATGCTGTCATTTCTTTTGGTGTTGCCGGCAGAAGCAGCCGAGTGGACAGCCAAGAAAGCTTCAGGTTTCAAATCACCAGGCCAGGGCCATAAGGCGAAAGGCGGACTGCCAGACGGCTACGAGGCGAATGCCGCTTCCGGCGACATTGCCAAAGCCTGGTATGTTCAGCCGACGCGCCGGTATCGCCACGGCATTTTGGGAGATGATATTGAAGCTGGCGGACTAAAGGTCATGCTGCGAAACGGCAAAACCGCGGAGGTCAGCCTAACAAAGAGTTTAGTGTTTGAAGACCGAACACCGCGTCTGCTTGATCTGGACGGGGATGGCAAAAACGAAGTCATCACATTGATGAGCAGTAACAGCAAAGGCGCCGCAATCGCCGTTTTTGGTTCAAGCGATGGCCAACTTGAGTTGATCGACCAGACGCCGTTCATCGGGCGTTCCAATCGCTGGCGCAATGTTGCCGGTATCGCCGACTATAATGGCGACGGCTTGCTGGAAATCGCCGAAGTTGTCACACCCCACATTGGTGGCACGCTGAAATTCTGGACCTGGAAGAACCGTCGTTTGAAACTTGCCGGTTCAAAAAGGTCATTCTCCAATCATGCAATCGGGTCACGGGAGCAACGGTTGTCGGCAACGGCCGACTTCAACGGCGATGGCCGTGTTGATATTGCCGTTCCCGGCAGCAATCGTCGTTCGGTGCGCATTATGGGGTTTGTTGACGCCGGTGGTGGCAATCGCAAACTGAAGGAAATCGCCAATGTCCTCTGCCGGCGATGGTTTCGCGACCTATATTGGTGGTCAGGCGAAACGGAAACGCAGTGTTGAAAACCAAACTATCAAACGGATCGATCTGGGAAATTCAACCACAATAGAGCCGTTGGGTCGCAATTGGATGCAACGACTGTGTATGTTCGCCATCTATTATTGACCCATGGTCATCCAACCCCCAACATGCGCCTTCGGAGCCATGCATGACCACGCAACTTTACACCCACGATATTTTTGTCGAGCACCTCACGCCCGAAGGACATCCGGAGCGACCCGACCGAATGCGGGCAGTTGCTCGGGCTTTATCTGACGAGGCGTTTGACGGCCTCGACCGGCACACAACCGAAGCGGCAGATGATCGGCACTTTCTACTGGCCCATCCTGAGGCGTATGTTGACGGAATACGAGATATGGTCCCCGAAGAGGGAAGCGTGCGGGTTGATCCAGACACGACCATGAGCCCGAAATCGTGGGAATGCCTGCGCCACGCTGCTGGTGGTGGACTTGCAGCAGTTGACGCCGTTTTCGCCAAGCAGGCCGACAATGCCTTTGTTGTCGCCCGACCTCCCGGACACCACGCGGAAAAGGTGACGGCGATGGGCTTTTGCTTGATCAACACCGCTGCAGTAATGGCCCGATATGCCCAACAAAAACATGGGGTTGAGCGCGTTGCAATCGTCGACTGGGATGTCCATCACGGCAATGGTACGCAGGACATTTTCTACGAAGATCCGAGTGTTTTATACGCATCGACCCACCAGATGCCGCTGTTTCCCGGCAGCGGTGCAAAGCAGGAAACGGGTGTTGGCAATATCCATAACGCCCCGCTGTCTCCTGGAATGGGTGGCACCGATTTTCGCGCGGCGTTTCGTGAGCGGGTACTGCCGGCACTGGATAATTTCCAACCCGACCTGTTGATTATTTCTGCCGGCTTCGATGCTCACCACCGCGATCCGCTGGCGAACATCAATCTGGAAGAGGATGATTTTGACTGGGCGACGGGTAAATTGATGGATTCTGCGGCGAGATATAGTGACAACAGGCTCGTCAGCCTGTTGGAAGGGGGCTATGATTTGAAGGGATTGGCCGATTCCTGCGCCACCCATGTAAGACGCCTGATGAGTGGCTAGATCGGATACTGGACAGATTGATGAGTGAAGAAAAAACCGACATTTCAAAGTTAAGCTTTGAACAAGCGCTGGATCAGCTGGAGAAAATAGTGGATCGACTGGAACGGGGTGACGTGGCGCTGGATGAATCGATCAAGATCTACGAACAGGGCGAAGCCTTGAAAAAACATTGTGCAACACTGTTGCAAGCGGCCGAGGACAAGGTCGAGAAAATTAGAGTGGGAGCAGACGGAACAGCCAAGGGAAGCGAACCGCTGGACGAGTAGATATTAGCAATGCCGGGCTTTGCCAACATTTGCCGGGGAACAGGGCCAATTGACGCAACACCTTCCAATTGCGCGGAAATTATCGGAAACTGGTCGTATAACTGCCTTAGATTGAAATTATATCGCATTCGCCGACCTGACGGACTAAAATCAGGCGGCCTAAACACCGACCACCGGGACGCTGGAAAGAACTGTACGTGAATATCGACACGCCACTGCTGGATCAAGTTGCCGTGCCATCGGATTTGCGCAAGCTGTCCGATGACAAATTGCCGCTGTTGGCGAAAGAATTGCGCGATGAAATGCTCGATGCGGTCTCCGTCACCGGTGGGCATCTGGGGGCCGGACTTGGCGTTGTTGAACTGACCATTGCGCTGCATCATGTTTTTGATACGCCTCATGATCGCATTGTCTGGGATGTTGGCCATCAGTGCTATCCACATAAAATTCTGACCGGGCGACGGGATCGCATTCGCACTCTACGCAAGGAAGACGGCCTGTCAGGCTTCACCAAGCGCAGTGAAAGTGAATTTGACCCCTTCGGCGCGGCCCATTCCTCGACGTCAATATCTGCCGGGCTGGGCATGAGCGAGGCCGCCAAATTATCAGGGGTTCCGCGCAATGTGGTATCAGTTATTGGCGACGGATCGATTACTGCGGGCATGGCTTATGAAGCGATGAATAATGCAGGTGGGCTGGATGCACGCCAGATCGTTATCCTCAACGACAATGACATGTCGATTGCACCGCCAACCGGAGCGATGAGCCATTATCTGGCCCGCCTGGTATCCGGCAAAACCTATCTGACGATCCGTGAAACGGCCAAACACATCAACGAAAAGCTACCGGAATTTATTGCCAACAAAGCCCGCAAAACTGAAGAATATGCACGCGGGTTTTGGACCGGTGGCACACTGTTTGAAGAGCTCGGCTTTTATTATGTCGGCCCGATAGACGGGCATAACCTCGATGTATTGCTGCCCATTCTGCGTAATGTTCGCGACATTGAGCATGGGCCAATTTTGGTTCATGTGGTCACAGAAAAAGGCAAAGGCTACGCGCCCGCTGAAGGGGCCAGCGACAAGCTACACGCCGTGGCACGTTTTAACGTGGTGACTGGTGAACAAACCAAATCTGTTCCCAATGCGCCTTCCTATACAAAGGTATTTGGACAAAGTCTGGTTGAGGAAGCTCACGACGACGACAAGATTGTCGGTATTAGCGCAGCCATGCCCGGCGGCACCGGAATCGACATATTCCAGGAAGCCTTTCCAGAACGCACTTATGACGTTGGCATTGCCGAACAGCATGCGGTGACCTTCGCTGCTGGTCTGGCCAGCGAAGGCTACAAACCGTTTTGCGCAATTTATTCGACTTTCCTGCAGCGCGCCTACGATCAGGTGGTGCATGATGTTTCGATCCAGCAATTGCCGGTGCGTTTTCCAATAGACCGCGCCGGATATGTCGGAGCCGATGGCTCCACCCATGCGGGATCGTTTGACATTGCTTATCTGTCCTGCCTGCCAGGCTTTACGGTCATGGCGGCAGCTGATGAAGCCGAGTTGAAACATATGGTTGCCACCGCCGTTGCGCACGACAGCGGGCCGATTTCCTTTCGCTATCCACGCGGCGAGGGTGTTGGCGTTGAACTACCGGATCGAGGACAGATTTTGCCGATTGGCAAGGGGCGCATCACGCGACATGGCAGCAAAGTGGCGCTGCTTTCTTTCGGTTCACGTCATGCCGATTGTATGGCTGCGGCTGAGGAGCTTGAGGATTTCGGGCTGTCCACCACTGTTGCAGACGCACGATTTGCAAAACCGCTTGATACCGATCTGGTGGAACAATTGGCACGCCACCACGAAGTGCTGATCACAGTTGAAGAAGGGTCGACCGGTGGATTTGGCGCCTTGGTGCTGCACCATCTGGCCGGCAATGGTCTGCTCGATCATGGGCTCAAAATCCGCACGCTGACCATGCCCGACAAATTCGTCGATCAAATGAGTCCTGAACGCATGATTGAGGAAGCCGGCCTGGATTGTCGGGGCATTGTGCATTCCGTTTTCAGTGCGCTTGGCCGGGTTGACGCACAACCAGCAACGGCCTGATTGCTGATCGCGAATATTTGACCTTTCCGGACTGTTGATTGATGCCTATTTGAATGTCATCTCACTTTTGTCCCGTCCCTTTGAGCCGTTAACATGAAGATATTCCGCTATTGCCTATGGGCAGCAATATTTGTCCTTGGTGCATTTCTCGCCTATTCAACGGTTAGATGGACGATGCAGAAATCCGGCACCGGTGGCTCGGCGATGCGCGCCGACATCGGTGGACCATTTTCTGCTGTTAATTCAAACGGCAAACCGATTACCCATGCCGATCTAAAGGGGCGTCCACATGTTCTGTTCTTTGGTTTCACCCATTGTCCAGACGTGTGTCCAACAACTCTTTATGAAGGCAGTCAGTGGCTGAAGGAACTTGGGGACGACGGTAACAAAGTGGATATCTATTTTGTCACCGTGGATCCCGAGCGAGATACAGCCGAAGTTCTGGGAGATTACCTGTCGGCATTTGACCCGCATATCAAAGGAATTACCGGTTCTATTGAACAGATTGGCCAGATGACAAAAAATTGGCGGGTCTATTCTGAAAAAGTGCCAACAGATGACGGCGACTATACCATGAACCATACTGCAACGACTTTTCTAATGAACTCCAAGGGGGAATTTGTCCGCACGATTGCCTATGGCGAAGACAATAAGGTTGCCATTGAGAAGCTGCGGAAACTGGTGCGGGAAGAAGGCTAGAACGGCAAAATAATATAAGCGGGCGTTGGCCTGCCACAAATGATCACCGTAAATAGCAGCGTGCCCTTGCCTTTGTGAGCGAATTCCTGCAGCAGCCAATGCATGAATACACGCGCTACCAGAATCCGTATCGATCAATTGTTGGCCCAAAGATCTCTGGCGGCCAGCCGGTCGCGGGCTCGCGACATGATTGCGCGGGGGTGCGTCACAATTGACGGCCAGAAAATTGTCAAAGCGGGCACTTTGGTTAGCCATGAATGTAATGTTGAAATCAACGATCCCGGACAATCTTACGTATCGCGCGCCGCGTTGAAACTGATTGCCGGACTTGATGCGGACGGGATTGATGTTTCTGGTACAACTGCCGTTGATCTGGGCGCGTCAACCGGTGGCTTCACGCAAGTTCTGCTTGAAAGAGGAGCCGCTTCTGTGCTGGCCATCGATGCCGGGCATGATCAACTAGTTGCTGAAATTGCCAATGATCCACGGGTCAGCAATCTTGAGGGCACGAACGCCCGCTATCTGACTCCGGATATTTTGACACCACGTCCCGACCTGATTGTCAGTGACCTCAGTTTCATATCGCTGATTCTCGCCGTCGAGCCTGCATTGCTCCTGAGCGCAGACACGGCCCGGTGTGTATTGCTGGTAAAGCCCCAGTTTGAGGTCGGGAGAGAAGGCATTGGAAAAGGCGGTTTGGTCACAGATCAAAAATTGATCGAGCACACACTGGCCCATATCAAGGACTGGTTTGGTGATCTGCCAGGATGGAAAATCACCAAATTCCTGCCGTCTCCCATCAAAGGTGGTGACGGCAACAGTGAATACCTGTTATGCGGTGCGCGCCATAGCTGACATTCTCATTGAAAAACTCGGATCTGCCGGAGACGGTATTGGTCGTCACAACGGTCGACCGGTATATGTTGCCAACACCTTGCCGGATGAGAAGGTCCGCACAGATGACGATCTGCCGAACCCGCAATTGATTGAAATTGTGCTGGCATCCCCGCAACGGCGCACCCCACCCTGCCCCCATTTTGGGCGCTGCGGGGGCTGTACGTTTCAACATGCCAGCGATCAACTGATGCTTGACTGGAAGCGCGACGAGGTGGCTTTGGCATTCACCCAAGCGGGAATCACTACCCATGTGGATGCAACGATGGCTTCCCCGCATGCGGCCCGTCGCAGGGTGAGTTTCACAGCCAGCCGCGGCCAAAATGTCGGCGAACATGACGCCGCGGCAATTAGCCTTGGCTATAAAGAGCGGTGTAGCGATGCATTGGTCAACATCGATTCATGCGCAATTCTATTGCCAGCGCTGGCATCTGAAATTGCCAACATACGAGATTTGTGCAGAACGTTGCTGCGTGGCAATGAGGAAATCCAGATCGCGATAAATCTGTGCGACAATGGGTTTGACCTGGCGTTTGAGCTGCCTCAGGTACCCAATGAAACGATCACTGCCGGGTTTGTCAGAGCAATTGCCAAAACCCCTTATTTGCGCGCCAGTATCAATGGCGATGTGGTGATCGAAAAGGAAAAACCACTGGTGAAATTCGGCAAGGCGCAGGTGGCTCTGCCACCCGGTGGGTTTTTGCAGGCAGTTCGCACTGCTGAAGATCAAATGGCCAATCTGGTGACCAAACACCTTGGGGGGCGAAAACGGGTGATTGATCTGTTTAGCGGCAGCGGCACATTTTCCCTGCGACTGGCAGAACGTTCGAGAGTTCACGCTGTGGAAATGGACGGACCAGCGCTGGCTGCACTGCGTTCTGCAAGCAGTGCCGAAGGCTTAAAGTCTGTGACAATTGAGGAACGCGATCTGCACGCACTGCCACTGACGTCGAGTGAACTGAAGCCATTTGATGGAGTGTGTCTCGACCCACCCCGTGCCGGGGCTGAAGATCAATGCCGGGCGATTGCCAGCGCCAACATCAAATCCCTGGCCTATGTTTCCTGCAACCCAACTACCCTTGCGCGTGATGCTGCGCATTTAATTGAAGGTGGTTACACGCTGGACAAGGTGGTTCCCATCGACCAGTTCGTGTTTTCTCCACATATTGAGGTGGTTGCCCTGTTCAGCAAAAAGCCTTCAAAGTCTGCCCGATCGATCTTTCGTTGAGAGTAACGACTATCCATCACATACCGCGGATGTTTCGGATATGCGATCTCAATGCCGCTGAATTTGTGGCGACTGAAACTCGGTCTTAATAACCGCGCCTATTTGGCTTTCTTTTGCATGAAAGTCATAAATGCATGGCGAGCTTCGTCGGACTTCAGTCTTTGTGAAAAATGCTCACTCTCCTCATGCAGGCGGGCAATAACGTCCTGCCTGTCGCCGCGCAGCAATTGACGTGAGACGGCCAACGCTTCGGGAGGCTTGTTCGCAAGGCGATCCGCGACTGCGACCGCATGAGATTCAAGATGTTCTGGTCTGATGAGTTCATTGATCAAACCGGCGCGTTCGGCCCGTTCCGCATCAAAACGATCTCCCAGTACCAGCAGCTCAAATGCCCATTGGTGGCCCATTAGACGCGGTGCCAACAGACTGGACGCAGCTTCGGGTACCAATCCCAGATCAACGAATGGCGTCTGCAGCCAGGCACGTGGGCTTGCATAAACCAAATCGCAATGCAGCAAGGTCGTGCACCCAACGCCGACTGCCAAACCATCTACAGCGGCGATCAATGGTTTGTCACCAGTGGCAATCGCATTGAGATATTCGCCCACTTCACCGCCATGTTCAGCGCCGGTCGCAACGGCCATGAAATCCGCCAAATCGTTGCCTGATGTGAATACTTCCGGCTGGCCCAGTAGTACGCTGGCACCGATCTGCTCATTGCCGTCGGCCTCTGTTAAGGCATCTGCCATGGTTTGATACATGGCGCGGGTAATAGCGTTCTTTTTATCCGCGCGATTGAACCGGATGGTTTGAACACGCCCGACGCGTTCCACTTCGATATCGGCCATAGTCAAATCTTTCCTATTCGGCAGTTAACAGTCCACCAGCTTGCAGCAGGCTATCAGCACCCAACTCAATACTTGCGCAAAGGCCACTGGTTTCTTTCAATAGATTACTCGTCATAAAATTGGTCAAAGTGGCACGGTCGCTCCGCTCAAAATCACTGGAGGCCAATGCCGATTTGGCCAAATATATGCAACCGGCCGTCAATCCGATCAGCCGCAGATAGGGGGTTGCTCCGGCCAAAACCACCTGCTTTTCACCACTTCTCAGACGATCCAGCATAAAATTGGTTGCCCGTTCGAGATCTTCCATTGCCACTGCCAGACCGGATGCAGATACATTGATCTGCACGTCGTTGCTGGCCTTCACCTGCTCAATGATGTCCTTCAGTTCGTCGATATATTGGGCAATCACCGCGCCATCGTTCAACGGCAATTTGCGGGTGGTCAGGTCAATCGCCTGGATTCCGTTTGTACCTTCATAGATCGGGGCAATTCGAGCATCACGCAACAATTGTGCAGCACCGGTTTCTTCAATAAATCCCATGCCGCCATGCACTTGTACGCCGATGCTGGCGACTTCCACTCCAATATCGGTAGAAAAGGCCTTGGATATCGGCGTCAATAGTGCAGCCCGGTCGCGCCAATAGGCTTCGTGTTCACCCGCTGCCCCTTGCTGGTCGATGGCATGGGCACAATTATAAGCGATATTTCGAGCAGCCGCAGTCAATGCCTTCATGGTCAGCACGTTGCGCTGAACGTCGGGGTGATGAATGATCGGCGCCATGCCTTCGCCCTGATATGTTTCCGCCCGCCCCTGTTTGCGATCCATGGCATAGGCAACAGCTTGCTGGGTGGCCGCCTCGGCGACGGCAACCCCCTGAATTCCAACCAAAAGGCGGGCATTGTTCATCATGGTGAACATACAAGCCAACCCGCGATTTTCTTCACCAATCAGCCAGCCAATTGCGCCCGGCATATCTCCAAATTTTCCATCACCATAAATCATTGTGCAGGTCGGCGATGCGTGAATGCCCAATTTATGTTCTACACCGCTGCAAAACACATCGTTTCGTGCGCCCAGTGATCCATCTTCATTGACCAGATATTTGGGCACCAGAAACAGCGATATGCCTTTTTGTCCAGCCGGTGCATCGGGCAAACGAGCCAACACAAGATGCACGATATTGTCGGTCATATCGTGTTCGCCATAGGTGATGAAAATCTTTTGTCCAAATACAAGGTAGGAACCGTCCCCAACCGGTTCTGCGCGCGATTTCAGTGCGTTGAGGTCCGAACCGGCCTGCGGCTCTGTCAGGTTCATGGTGCCGGTCCAGTCGCCAGAAACCAATTTTTCAAGATAGATATTCTGAAGCTGCTCGGTCGCATGGGTGCTCAGCGCCTCGACAGCTCCGATTGTCAGACTTGGGCCGATGCCAAATGCCAGCGAGCCGGAATTCCACATTTCAAATGCCGCTGTCTGCAGGCTCATTGGCAATCCCTGCCCGCCAAATTCGGGCGGGCCGGTCAGGGCGTTCCACCCACCGTCGGCCCAGCGGCGATAGAGATCCTTCCAGCCATCCGGCATCGTCACCACGCCATCATCTAGCGGTGCTCCCTGTTGATCGCCCTGTCTGGAGAGAGGCGCAACTTCATCACTGGCAAATCTGCCTGCTTCTTCGACAATTGCATCAAGCAGGTCTTCGCTCAGATCGCCAGTCTGTCCGCTCGCCATGGCCTCACCAAGGCCGGTGACCTGTTTGAGCGTGTGGCAAATCTCGGCGACCGGAGCCCGGTACATGGCGCTACTCCATCCGTTTTGTGAATCGATGCAATCGCATAATATGACATGTGCGTCAAAAAATCTGCGCCACATTGGAGTCTTTCGGCGCGCGACTTATCGCGCTAGATGTGGGGTGGCGACAGCAAAAAACCGATCGACGGGAACACCTCCACATTATGCACTCAGACTTGATAGATCAGTTCACGGCCATTGTCGGCAAACGCTACGCTCTGGACACTGAATCCGATATTGAACCCTATGTCACCGATATGCGGGGAAGGTACGACGCGAAGTCCCCCCTTGTGCTACGTCCAGGTACTGTCGAAGAAATCTCCGACATCATGAAACTAGCCGGTAAAAGCTCAACGCCGGTTATTCCTCAAGGTGGCAATACCGGGCTGGTTGGTGCTGGATTGCCGCTCAGCGAAGGAACAAACAACGAAATCATGCTGTCGCTTGGACGCTTAAACCGCATCATCGACGTTGACGCTGCTTCCAACACCATGACGGTAGAATCTGGGGTGATTCTGGAAACCATCCAGAATTCCGCTGATGAAGTCGATCTATTGTTCCCCCTGTCTCTGGGAGCCCAGGGCACCTGCCAGATTGGCGGCAATATCAGCACCAATGCAGGTGGCACTGGCGTACTGGCTTATGGCAATACCCGCGACCTGGTGATGGGATTGGAAGCCGTATTACCAAATGGCAATATCTGGAACGGCCTGACCCGCCTGCGCAAAGACAATACGGGCTATGATCTGAAAAACCTGTTCATTGGCGCTGAAGGAACGCTGGGTGTGATCACCAAGGCGGTGTTGAAACTCTATCCCAAACCGCGCGGACAGGAAGTGGCCTATGTGGCACTGGAATCTGCCGAAGCGGCTCTGTCATTACTTAATGATGCGAAAAACAAGGCAGGAAACTCTCTGACCGCTTTCGAATTCATGGCAGGCATCGCCATGGAATTCACTTTGAAACACGCTCAGAGCAAAATCAGACGACCGATTGAAGGGAGCTATCCTTGGTATGCGCTGATAGAAATCTCTTCATCGAGTTCCGCCCAGGAGGCTCGTAATGTGCTGGAAGCAGTGCTCGAAAGCGCGTTCGAAGACGGGATCATAAAGGACGCTGTATTGGCTGAATCGCTTGAACAGCAACGCATGTTCTGGACACTGCGCGAAGATATGTCGTTTGCCCAAAAGCCGGAAGGCGCATCTATCAAACACGACATTTCGGTGCCTGTGGGCAGTATCCCGGACTTTATCAAGGCGGCAGACAAAGCAGTGCTGGACATTGTACCGGAAGCGCGCATCGTCAATTTCGGCCATTTGGGTGATGGCAATCTGCACTATAACATTTCACAGCCGGTTGGCTGGACGGTGGCGGAGTATTTTGCCCATGAAGCGGCGGTGCACGAAGCTGTTTATGCACAAGTGGCATTTTTCAACGGTTCAATATCTGCCGAACACGGCATCGGGCAGATGAAGCGTGACAAACTCGCCAAAATCAAGGACCCGACGGCACTGGCAATGATGCGGTCTATCAAACAGGCACTGGATCCAAAGGGCATTATGAACCCCGGCAAGGTGATTGGCTGAATTCGAGCGAAAAACTGTAAACTATTGCGCAACCTTACCGGGTTCTTACCGACCGAAGATTTTGTAAACCCTTTTGGTCGGTCAACTTTTCTTAACCGCATTTTTTAAGTCGTTTTGGGAAGCCATCCCCTATTGTCGCCTGTAACGCAGAGCCGACTAACGAGCCTGCGAAATATAAAAGGGTCAAAAGTCCACAAAGGACGGCTCTTGAAAGTTTACAGGAAGGCTCAAGCCATGATTGCCAATAAATCGGCAAACAGCGGCCATCGGGGAACAAAACCAGTATGGGCGGGACTTAATCTCCGTCTCGACCCATATGCCCTGCCGCAAAGAATATCCTACGATCGCGCGCAGCCCCAGCTGTCAGGGGGCGCTCATCAAAAACAGATCGAATTCACGCTGAACACCAAAGGTGCGGTGATGAAATGCGATCTGAACTGCGGCCTGCCAATCTCCATGTCTTTGCCAAACCGCGCATTTTTGGGTGTCGCGGCCCGCGCCTATGAAAATGAAGACGGAACCAACACGGTAACGCTTGAGCTGTTGCACAATGATGCAGAACTGAGCGTGCCCCTATGTGTTTCAGACGCCGTTGAAGACGCTGCTGCGGATTGGCATTCCTGGTCAAAATGTCTTGGCTTGCCCATGTTACTCGTCGATGAGCAGGGCAACGCAACAATGGTCAAAGACCATGCCGGTGTCGCTTCATTGACGCCAAAACCGCGCCGTAGGCGCAGATCCTTGATGCCAAACCGCCCGAATTTCATGCGGCGACGCAAACAGGGCATCGTTGGTCCGGTTGAGCACCTTCACGCGCGTGAGATAATTGCTCGGACATAAGGCCAGTATTCTTTTGACTTAGGAATGCAAAAAGCCGGGTTGGGAGACGCTTTATGACCTTTCACGGATCAAAATCGCCTATCGGCTAATTTCATTTTAAGCCCAAACGCACCGCAAAATCCCGGTAGCTATTGGCCATTTCATCAGCACTTTTCGTGCTGGCTGGGTGCGCTTCAGAATTACTGTTATAGTCAAAATTCACACCGGTTCCTTCAACAATTCGATTGAACAAGTTAAACAGACCGCTGACCTGGATTGCAGTGAATAGTGTTTGCTCACTCCAACCCGCTTCCATGACTGCCTCTGCATCTGCTGCCGCGAGTTTTGGTGGTAACGAGTTCAGTTTATTGACGTATCTAAATATTGGTTTCAGCCGCTCAGAAACCGGCGCTGTCTCGATATTTTCTAACAAGGCCTCAACCACATTGGCTTCAATTCCGAAGGCCTCAGCGTAGATCTTGTGGGAATCGTGGCAAAATGAGCAGGCATTCAATCCAGACACATAGGCTGCAATGAGTTCTCGTTCACCGATCGTAAGTTCGCTGTCATCTCGCAGCACTGCATTTGCGTATTCCAACAACGGGGCCAACCCATGTGGGAATCTATCGAATACGTCTCCCAAGCTGGAAATCTCAGGTAAACTTGGAAGCAGAGCCATGTAACATCCTTAACGTAATTACGAGGTAGATCCGAGAGTCTTTGGGTCGCAACAGATAAATGAAATTCACATTGTCTCTAAGGTCGGAGGACGATTCATTCAGCACATTCAGACAGCTTCTACAATCCAAATTAGACGATTAGGTCGGCCAACAACCCGGCAAACACCAGCCAACCAAACCGCGTATTAGACTGAAACAGGGCCAGGCAATTGTCGGCATTGTCGATATTCAGTTTCATGACCTGCCAGATCATGTGACCGCATCCCAATATCAAGCCCAGATACGCAGGCCAACCGGCTTCGACCAACCACAACGCGCTGGCAATTAAAGCCAAGGCGCTTGAATACAGCACCACCAATGCTGGTTTGGTTTTATCTCCAAACAGACGCGCGGTTGATCTCACGCCAATCAACGCATCATCTTCCTTGTCTTGATGGGCATAAATTGTGTCATACCCAATAACCCACAGTATCGAACCTGCATAAAGCAGTAGTGGAACTAAAGTCAGATTCGCAAATATGACGGCCCATCCCATCAATGCTCCCCATGAAAATGCAAGACCGAGCACCAGTTGAGGCCAGTCAGTAATGCGCTTGGCAAACGGATAGGCCGCGACAACCACCAGCGAAGAAATACCAAGAACCATGGCAAATTCATTTAGTGTGGCCCTGCCAATCAGGCACACACCAAACAGGCAGACCATGCCAACAAGGGCCTGCCCGATCATGAAAACCACAGACTGACGTCTGGTGACGCGTCCCGATGGAATTGGCCGCGATGCGGTTCGCGCCACCTGTGCATCGATTCCGGCATCGACAAAATCGTTATACGTACAGCCCGCACCGCGCATCATCACGGCTCCCAGCCAGAAAAAAAACAGGCCCTGAGCATATTGTGCAACCAGCAATACCGGCCCAAGTTCGTTGTCCGCCAGCGTGATTGGCCCTTGTTTCAGATGAACGCCAAACGATAGCGTCAACGACCACCAACAGGGCCACATTAACAACCACCAGCCAATGGGGCGATCCCAACGTGCCAGTTGCGCATACGGCCAGACAGACTTTGGCAGCAGTCGATAGACCCAGATATCAGATGGGGCATCGGCAACGCGGCTGGTGGTTTGATCACTCATATCCGTTCAATCTGGGGTTTCGGACCCATAAAGCAAGTGGAAAACCCGCGACAATTGAGAGCGTTCCCCCCACGCATTCCATTCCCGTGCTAAACCGCTGCCAATTCAACTGCAAGTGCGGAAGCTGGAATGAACATATTGTTGATTGGAACCGGTGGACGCGAACATGCCTTGGCCTGGAAAATTGCCCAGTCACCGCTGCTGAACACTCTTTTTATCGCTGCCGGAAATGGCGGTACATCGGGCCTCGGCGTCCATGTTGATCTGTATGTCAGCGATCATCAGGCCGTGGAGAGTTTTTGCGGCCAGGAGGCCATTGAGTTGGTGGTGGTGGGACCTGAAGCCCCGCTGGTGGACGGATTGTCTGATTCGCTCACAAAGGCCGGAATTCATGTCTTTGGACCGTCGCAAAAAGCGGCGCAACTCGAAGGATCGAAACAATTCACCAAAGCGGTGTGCGACCGCATGAATATCCCAACTGCTGGATACGGCCACTTTACGAATGCTGAAGATGCCCGTGCCTATGTGCGTCAACGCGGCGCACCGATTGTTATCAAGGCCGATGGTCTGGCGGCCGGCAAGGGAGTGACGGTGGCGATGCAGCTGGACGAGGCGTTGGCGGCGATTGACGATTGCTTTGACGGTGCCTTTGGCGAGGCCGGAGCGGAAGTTGTGGTGGAAGAGTTCCTGACCGGGGAAGAGGCAAGCATGTTCTTCCTCTGCGATGGCAAAACCGCCCTGCCATTTGGCACGGCTCAGGATCACAAGCGGGTTGGCGATGGCGATACCGGACCGAATACCGGAGGCATGGGAGCCTATTCCCCCGCCCCGGTGCTGAGTGATGCCATGCAACAACGGGTTCTGAGCGAGATCGTCAATCCGACAATGACCGGCATGGCACAGGCCGATATACCGTTTCAGGGGGTGCTTTATGCCGGGCTGATGATCGATGACGAAGGGCCTAAACTGATCGAATATAATGTGCGGTTTGGCGATCCTGAATGTCAGGTGCTGATGATGCGTCTGGACAGTGATCTGGTGCCCCTGCTGATGGCCTGCGCGAAAGGTGATCTTGCCGGACAGACCGCCGACTGGTCTCAGGATTTTGCCCTGACTGTGGTGATGGCGGCGCAGGGTTATCCGGGAGCTTATGAAAAAGGCAGCGTAATCAAAGGACTTGATTCGCTGGATGATAATCTGATTCAAGTCTTTCACGCCGGCACGGCGGCATCCAACGAGGTGATCACCGCAACCGGTGGGCGGGTGCTGGCGGTGACGGCGAGAGGCGACAGCGCCTCCCAAGCCCAACAGCGGGCCTATCAGGCTGTGGCCAAAATTGACTGGCCCGAAGGCTTTTGCCGCTCCGATATCGGATGGCGCGCCGTCGCCCGCGAGGCCTGAGCGAAAGCTCCACTCACATCTAACAGCAGGCCTTGCCTTCCTGGATCGGGGGACAGGCGACATCGCCGTAGGAGCAATAGACGCAGCAATCCCCTTGCTTTGGTTTCAGCAGAACCCCACAGCCTTTGCAGTCATAAAACCACTGACAGGCATTGGTCGGCATGGTCTCGGTTTCCACATGGCCGCATTCGGGGCAGGTAATGGTGGAATTGGCTTCAATCTGATCAGTCATCACCGCCCACTTCCTTTGCTCGCCGCCGCTCATGTTTTATTCTGCCTTGTATATCCCCAGATGGTCAGTGCGATGAACAGGCCCAGCAGCGGCAGCAGGATCGGATCGAGATAGGCAATTACCCCGTCCAGACCAATGCCGGCCAAAATCCACACCAATATCGGCGTGAAGCAACACAAGGCCGTAATCACCGCCCCGATCAGCCCAATGCGGGTTAACTTGTTCATTCCGCCGCGGCCTGCGCAGTGTCTGTATACCCTGCCAAATCGCCATTAATCACATAATTGAGGATTTCCACCACTTCGGCGGATGTTTTGGTGACTGCCAAGGCTGCGGCATCAACCTCTTTCAGCGGATGCTGATGCTCGTCCTGATGCATGATGATGGTCGGCTTGCCCAAAGCAGAAGCAAAACCGGCATCAAAGGCGGCGTTCCACTGCTTGTATTTCTCGCCAAACCGCACCACGACAATATCGGCGTCCTGCATCAAGGTGCGGGTGCGGATGGCGTTCATCTGGGCGCCCTTGTGATCATGCCAGAACTTATTCGGCTCAGCCCCCAAAATGGCAACCCCACAATCGTCTGAAGCCTCGTGATGGGTGACGGCAGAGGCAAATGATACCGGCAATCCGGCTGCCGCCGCTCCCTCGGCAATTTCCTCGCGCCAATTGGTGTGAATTTCTCCGGAGAGATAGATGTTCCAGGTTTTGGTCATGGGCTTTCCTGTCAGGCTGCGCGCTTTGGAGTTTAATTGACGCCAGTATACTCAATTGCCGATTGCCGGTCTATTCAACAAATGCGGCGGCGGCGAGCGACGAGCGGCGGGCGGCGGGCTCAAAATTTCAGGGTCCGGCCTTGTTTGGTTTCACAGGACAGGCAGATCAGTTCTGCAGAGCCATCCAGCGCCCGCCCGGTTTGTTTCAGGTCGTGATGGGATACCGGCCGCTTTTCGCGGCACAGTGGACAGGTCGCCAAGGCATGCCAGTCGGGAACATGCAGCACTTTCGGGGTCACCGGATTGCAGACCATCGCTGAACTCCTTTTCCGGCCAACAATAGCATGAATTGCTCCACCATAAAATTTTGGAGTGACATAGATTGGCCGAGGTCTCCTCTGCAGCAAGGTCGAACGGCGCGACGCCGGATCATTATGGCATGCAATCAAACGAAACCGGGAAGTTCTCCCGGTTCCGTTCAAAGCAAGTTCAGCAGGTGGTCGGTTATTTCGTCCGATGATCGTGGTGGCCTCTTGTACCCCGGACGGGTTTGCCAATCCGGCCCTTTCTCCAATCGGGGTCCAAAGCTCTGCCGCAAATACCGCCGTTGCCGCGTGGGCATCTACGTCTTGCGGCTCGTTTTATTTGCCGACCGTGGTGTTTCGCGACCGTGCCTACATCCTTTACGCTCTTCTTGAAGCCCTTCCAGCCCCAGGCCTGAGCCTCTGAAACGACCGTGACACTGGACACTGCCGTAATCGCGACGGGAACAGCGAATGTGATACCCATAGAAATTACTGCTGCATTGATTGTGGAAATTATTTTGCGGCCCATGATACTACCCCTTTTTAATTTTAGTCGGTCTGGCGTTGTGCCTTACCGGTGATTTCAACCATAGTAGTTGGCGGCTTCGGCGGGCGTGTCATTTGGCACACCGTGATTTGCGCGTGAGTTTAGTTTGCGCGAGGTTTTTATTTGCGCTCACGCTGTCGGGCTCCGGCACTAACGTGC
>JAALLE010000003.1 GCA_011087605.1 Hyphomicrobiales bacterium | reverse complement strand
CTGATGGGCCGTCTATAAAAGCATCAGGTTGGGGTAGCTGGGTAGTTACAAAAATTTACCAATTGATAAATTTTTTAATATTGCTAACCTGTCCCCACCACTTTGACCGATATGGGACTCGCCAATGGCCGGATCAGCACTCAGCAAAAAACTGCAGGACGGCATCGCTGCCGGGCGTATCAATGCCAAGACTGCAGCTGAAAATTTTGGTGACATCCACCCGCCGCTGGGAGATCACGAAGCTCTCGTTGCGTCCGACCGGTGCTATTTTTGCCATGATGCCCCCTGTGTGACGGCTTGCCCGACTTCAATCGATATCCCGATGTTCATTCGGGAAATCGCCACGGGCAACTCCATGGGTGCGGCTGAAACCATTATGGAGCAAAACATATTGGGCGGTATGTGCGCCAGGGTTTGCCCCACCGAAACCTTGTGTGAACAGGTCTGTGTGCGCGAAACAGCGGAGGGCAAGCCGGTCAAGATTGGCTTGCTGCAACGCTATGCCACTGATCAGGCAATGGACTCTGGCAAACAGTTTTTTGAGCGCGGTGCGGAATCAGGCAAGCATGTTGCCGTCGTCGGCGCTGGCCCAGCCGGACTGGCCTGTGCCCACCGCCTTTCGATGCATGGTCACAAGGTCACAATATTTGAGGCCCGCAAGAAGCCCGGCGGGCTGAACGAATTCGGCATCGCTGCTTATAAAACCGTTGACGATTTCGCCCAACATGAAGTTGATTATGTCACTGCAATTGGCGGCATTGAAATTCAATACGGCAAGAAACTCGGCAAGCAGACTTCACTCGACAAACTACGCTCCAACCATGATGCAGTTTTTCTGGGCATGGGACTTACAGGCGTAAATTCACTTGGCTTGAAAGGCAGCGAACCGGACGGTGTGGTGGACGCTGTCGATTTCATTGCTTCGTTGAGGCAAGCCAAGAACAAGACACGTATTCCTGTTGGACGCCGCATTGTTGTCATCGGCGGGGGCATGACCGCAATTGATGCCGCCGTGCAGGCCAAATTGCTGGGCGCCGAAGAAGTCACCATCTGTTATCGACGTGGCCAGGAAAACATGAATGCGTCAGATTATGAGCAGGAACTTGCAACCTCCAAAGGGGTGACGATCCGCCATTGGTTGCAACCAAAGAAACTGAAGGCCAAGGCCGGAAAACTGTCGGGAATAGAGCTGGAATATACCGAGCTTAAAAGTGGCAAACTGGTTGGCACCGGAGCCAAAACCACACTTGTGGCCGATCAGGTTTTTCGGGCAATTGGTCAGAGCTACGAAGATGCAAGCGGTGGCACGCTGGAACTGAATTGGGGCCGGATCAAAACTTCAGAAGATGGTGGTACGTCGCTCGATAATGTGTGGGCCGGCGGAGACTGCACCGATTCCGGTGATGATCTGACTGTTACCGCCGTGGCACAAGGCCGCGACGCAGCAGAAGCAATCAACGCTGCGCTCAGCGCACAAAGCGCCTAGCGCGAAGGGAGAACGACATGGCTGATATCTCCAACAATTTTGTAGGCATCAAATCCCCCAATCCGTTTTGGTTGGCTTCGGCACCACCAACCGACAAGGCCTACAATGTCGAAAGAGCATTTGAAGCCGGATGGGGCGGCGTAGTCTGGAAGACCCTAGGTGAGGAAGGTCCGCCAATCGTCAACGTCAATGGCCCTCGATACGGTGCAATCTGGGGGGCGGACCGCCGCTTGCTCGGCCTTAACAATATCGAACTGATCACCGACCGCGATCTCTACGTCAATCTGCGCGAGATCAAGGAAGTGAAGAAGAAATGGCCCGACCGAGCCGTGGTTGTATCGATCATGGTGCCTTGTGAAGAAGCTGCCTGGAAAGCCATTCTGCCGCTGGTAGACGAAACCGAAGCTGACGGTATTGAGCTCAATTTCGGCTGCCCGCACGGCATGAGCGAACGCGGCATGGGCGCAGCAGTTGGTCAGGTGCCGGAATATATCGAAATGGTGACCCGCTGGTGCAAGGCAAACACCCGCATGCCGGTTATCGTCAAACTAACTCCAAACATCACTGATGTACGCTATCCCGCTCGCGCGGCGAAGGCAGGCGGGGCAGATGCAGTCTCCCTGATCAACACGGTATCCTCCATCGTGTCGGTCGATCTGGACTCATTTTCCCCGCAGCCTTCTATCGACGGCAAAGGCAGTCATGGTGGCTATTGCGGACCGGCGGTTAAGCCGATTGCCCTGAATATGGTCGCCGACATTGCCCGCGATGCAGAAACTGCAGGACTGCCGATTTCGGGAATTGGCGGCATTACAACCTGGCGCGATGCGGCTGAATTTCTTGCCCTTGGCGCGGGCAATGTTCAGGTGTGCACGGCAGCAATGACCTACGGATTCAAGATTGTGGAAGAAATGATTTCAGGTCTTGAGAACTGGATGGATGAGAAAGGCCACAAATCTCTGGACGATGTAATCGGTCGCGCCACGCCGAATGTCACCGATTGGCAATATCTCAATCTGAACTATGTCACCAAGGCAAAAATTGATCAGGAATCCTGCATCAAATGTGGCCGCTGTCATATCGCCTGCGAGGATACATCTCACCAGGCCATCACGTCGATGCTGGATGGCGAGCGTCATTTTGAAGTGATCGATGAAGAATGCGTCGGCTGCAATCTGTGCGTCAATGTCTGCCCGGTCGAAAATTGCATCACGATGGAGCAATTGACCCCCGGTACGATCGACAAACGCACCGGTGAAAAAGTTCGAGACAAGTATGGCAATTGGACCGAGCACCCCAACAATCCGTCAGTGGTTGCCGCCGAATAGTTCTCGATGGGAATTGGCAGCTATTACAGCCAGACTTAATTTCCCACGGTCACGACCGACCCGCCTCCGCCGGATGCAATGTTGCCGGGAATTCGAACTATGCTGCGCAACACATTGCCGCCAATTGTTGGAATGCCTGTAGATGTCTCGCCGCTCGCCGACAGGGATGGTCCCTGATTAAGCCCTTTGCCAATCAACTGAACAATCGCCGGGGAATCGGCAAACTTGCTATGGTTGGCGTTGCTCGGATCATCGATTGTGCTCAAATCCACCACTTTCAGACCCAGAGCAGCTAATCTTCTTGGATCTGCTGCACCGACGCGTGCCACCCCGCCGGCAATTCTTTTTGACAGCGTCAGGGCCTTGTCGTCTTTTGATACCAGGACATAGAAACGATCCTTGATCCCTTTCAAATCGTCCAGCTGCTCGACAAACAGATCAAAATCGACATCGGGTGCAGCAAGTATTACCGCCTTGAGACGGTTTGAATCTCGGACTTCCTTGCGCCGCGCCAGAGCGGTCATCGCCTCCAGCGTCACAAGATTTCCCATTGAATGCGCAACAATTGTAAAGGCTTCAACATCAATTGCCGAGAGCCTCAGCGCCAGTTCCTCGAGATAGAACCGTGCCTGCAAGGCGCTGTTTATGTCATAGACATAGTCTATTGTTTTGCCGCGTGAGGCCCAACTGAATAACAGCGGCACGCCTTTGAATCCGGTATCATGCACAAATTGCGAAACCCGCAGCACCGCAGCGCTGAAATTTGTGTTGTAGCCGTGGACAAAAATCAACACTTCCCTGCCGCCTTCCGGTTTTTCAGCCAGCGCCAATTCCAGGCCCTGAACAAAGTCGTCGGCATTTGGATATAATTCAGGACTTCTGATCGTGAAGTGCTTTTCCGGGTCGCTATGACCCTTTGTTGGTTGTTCAATCTGGCCAATCTTGTGACTGGCTGGAATGGTCACCGTAACATTGCCGAGTCCCAGCTGGTTGGTTCTTTCACCGGAAAAAAATTCATAAGGTTCAGATGAGCGTCGGCGCGTCGTGGCGAGAAAGATCGTGTGCGACTTCAATCCCCGCGTATCGATCTTGCTCAGTTTACCTTCGCCCAAACCAATGAGATTGATGGGACCGGACGTGCAACTGGTCAACAGCACGACAAACGCCATCATCAGCCCGATAAAAGGCAGATCAAGCGACCTTGGTCCTGCAATCATTTTCCTCATAGATCCGACCACGATTACAATATTTCGGTAACTACCGTATCGACTTCATTTCATTCCAATGCAAGCGTGGCGATGTGGCGTTGAACGCAAGTGTCCGCCTCAAATGTTTTGAATTTCAAGCCGTCTATTTGCGAAGCCCGTCCACGTAAAGCTGGTCAAGGAACCGAGCGGCATCTTCAAAGCGGTCATTGCCGTCCTCTTTAGGGCCCAGAACAACACGTATCTGCGCATCAAAATCCGCATAATGCTGAGTCGTCGCCCAAATCGAAAAGAACAGGTGTTTGGGATCACATTTGGCGATCTTCTCGTCTTCGATCCAGCCGTTGATGATTTTCGACTTCCTGTCGACCAAATCGCGCAGATCGTGCAACTCCTCCTGGATATGCGGCGCCCCTTGCAAAATCTCGTTGGCGAACAGGCGACTTTCTCGCGGAAAATCGCGGGCCAGTTCCAGTTTGCGTCGGATGTAGGATTGGATTTCCGATAGCGGATCACCGTCTTGATTGATACCACGCAAGGGTTCCAGCCAATTGTCCAGCAACCGGTCAATTAGCCGACGGTGAATCGCCTCTTTGGTGCGAAAATAATACAGTACATTGGGTTTCGACAGCCCGGCCTGAACCGCAATCTGATCGATGGTCGAGCCACGAAAGCCGTGGCGTGAAAACACGTCCAGTGCGGCTTCCAAAATCAGTTGCTCTTTCTCCTGTTGAATTCGTGTCCGTTTGCGAGTGGCGGCAGATCGCGAAACAGCAGATGGGGCGGACTTTTGCACCGTCAATTATATGCTCCTGATCATAGTTCCACTTTCCTTACAATTACATCTTGAGGCGCGCTGTGAAACCTGTAAAGTTTGACCATATGGTAAAATTTTATTTCGTGATGAACGAAAAGGCCCAGGAGAGACGATAATGGCTGAAAATATATCCAAACCAGGCGAAAATCTTCGCATCAATGGAGATCGTCTGTGGGAAACAATACATGCGATAGCTGAAATTGGGCCCGGCATTGCTGGCGGCTCCAATCGTCAGACTGTTACTGACGAGGACGCAGCAGGGCGTCGACTGTTTCAAGAATGGTGCGAGGAGGCCGGTCTGACCATGGGGGTGGATCAGATGGGCACAATGTTCATGCGCCGTGAGGGAACCGACCCGGACGCACTCCCCGTCTATGTCGGTTCCCATCTCGATACCCAGCCAACCGGAGGACGCTACGATGGTGTGCTCGGTGTGTTGGCTGGGCTCGAGATAATTCGCACGCTCAACGACAAAGACATCAAAACCAGACGGCCGATTGTTGTGACCAACTGGACCAACGAAGAAGGCACGCGTTTTGCCCCTGCAATGATGGCTTCTGGCGTATTTGCCAAACAGTTCACCCAGGAATGGGCCTATGACAAGGTCGATGCTGAGGGCAAGAAGTTTGGCGATGAGTTGGAGCGTATCGGTTGGCGAGGTGACGAAGAAGTTGGTGCACGCAAGATGCACGCATTTTTTGAGTTGCATATCGAACAGGGACCGATACTGGAGGCTGAAGGCAAAGATATTGGCGTTGTCACCCATGGTCAGGGGCTGCGCTGGATTGAATGCACGGTGACTGGCAAGGAAAGTCATACCGGATCCACACCCATGCCGATGCGCAAGAACGCCGGGCGCGGACTGGCTCAGATAACTGAGCTTGTCCACAAGATCGCGATGAAGAACGCCCCCAATGCCGTCGGGGCAATCGGGCATGTGGATGTCTATCCAAACAGCCGCAATATCATTCCGGGCAAGGTGGTCTTCACCGTCGATTTCCGTTCCCACGAACTCGACAGGCTCAACAAAATGGTGCGCAAGCTGGAAAAAAAGGCCCCAAAATTGTGCAAGAAGCTGGGAGTTGAGTTCTCCTGCGAAATTGTCGGCCAGTTTGACCCGCCCGAATTCGACAAGACATGCGTTGGCGCTATTCGCGATGCCGCGGAGCGCTTGGGGCACAGCCATATGGACATCATATCAGGCGCTGGTCATGATGCCTGCTGGATCAACCGTGTTGCCCCGACCGCCATGATAATGTGTCCTTGTGTCGATGGTCTGTCGCACAATGAGGCAGAAGATATTTCAAAAGAATGGAGCACGGCAGGCGCAGAAGTTCTGTTCCACGCCGTTGTCGAAACAGCCGAAATTGCCGGCTAGGAGGAATTCTATGACAACCACCACAATTAAAAACGGCACAGTCGTCACCGCCGACCTCACCTACAAGGCCGATGTTCAGATTGATGACGGCGTTATCACAGCCATCGGACCAGATCTGTCTGGTGGTACAGAACTGGACGCAACCGGCTGCTACGTCATGCCCGGCGGCATCGATCCGCACACTCATCTGGAAATGCCATTCATGGGCACCTATTCATCGGACGATTTCGAATCCGGCACTCGTGCGGCCCTGTCTGGTGGCACGACGATGGTGGTTGATTTCGCCCTGCCCGCCCCCGGTCAGTCGCTGCTTGAGGCGATACAAATGTGGGACAATAAATCGACCCGCGCCAGTTGCGACTATTCTTTCCATATGGCGATTACCTGGTGGGGAGAACAGGTATTCAACGAGATGGAAACCATCGTCAACGACAAGGGCATCAACACATTCAAGCATTTCCTCGCCTATAAGGGCGCGCTGATGGTCAATGATGATGAGCTCTATGCCTCATTCCAGCGCTGTGCCGATCTCGGCGCGACGCCGATGGTGCATGCCGAAAACGGTGATGTTGTTGCCGAACTTTCGGCCAAATTACTGGCTGAGGGCAATACCGGTCCTGAAGCCCATGCCTATTCGCGACCGCCACAGGTTGAGGGCGAAGCAACCAACCGGGCAATCATGATTGCCGACATGGCTGGAGCGCCCCTGTATGTGGTGCATACGTCCTGCGAAGATTCCCACGAAGCCATCCGCCGCGCCCGCGCCCAGGGCAAGCGGGTTTGGGGAGAGCCGCTGATCCAGCACCTGACACTGGATGAAAGCGAATATTTCAACAAGGACTGGGATCATGCAGCCCGGCGGGTGATGTCGCCTCCTTTCCGCAACAAACAACATCAGGATTCACTTTGGGCCGGACTGCAGTCAGGTTCCTTGTCGGTTGTTGCCACCGACCATTGCGCCTTCACAACCGAACAAAAACGATCAGGTGTCGGCGACTTCACAAAGATCCCCAATGGTACCGGCGGACTGGAAGACCGATTGCCCATGTTGTGGACCAATGGCGTTGCGACAGGCCGCATAACGATGAACGAATTTGTTGCGGTCACATCGACAAATATCGCCAAGATCCTCAACTGCTACCCCAAGAAAGGTGCCATTCTTGTTGGCTCCGACGCTGATATTGTGGTTTGGGATCCTCAAAAGGAAAAGACAATCTCAGCCAGCAGTCAGCAATCGGCCATCGACTACAACGTATTTGAAGGCCACAAAGTGAAAGGCTTGCCACGTTACACCTTGTCACGCGGCCATGTTTCAGTCATGGACGGTGAAGTAAAAACCCAGGAAGGTCACGGCAAGTTCGTCAAGCGTGATCCTAATGGCACGGTCAACAAGGCGTTGAAAGGCTGGAAGGAACTTACTGCACCAACTCCGGTCGAGCGCAGTGGCATTCCAGCAAGTGGAGTATAATCTGAATTTATGGCCGACACTGTCGTATCAGCTCAGGACCTGTCGCTTACCTTTGAAACCAATGACGGTCCGGTTCATGCTCTGTCGCAGGTAAATCTGGACGTGCATCAGGGAGATTTTGTCTCCTTCATCGGTCCATCCGGCTGCGGCAAAACCACCTTTTTGCGGGTAATCGCTGATTTGGAAAAACCCACCGGTGGCTCGATTAGTGTCAACGGAATGTCCCCCGAGCAGGCGCGTCAGGCACGCGCCTATGGCTATGTGTTCCAGGCCGCCTCGCTGTTGCCATGGCGCACGATTGAAAAGAATATTGCCGTGCCGCTGGAAATCATGGGCTATGACAGAGCGGATCAGCAGGAACGCATCAGTCGCGTGCTTGAACTCGTTGATCTGACAAGTTTTGAAAAGAAATATCCCTGGCAATTATCTGGGGGTATGCAGCAGCGGGCGTCAATTGCCCGGGCACTGGCCTTCGACGCAGACTTGCTTTTGATGGACGAACCATTTGGCGCGCTGGACGAGATTGTCCGCGACCACCTGAACGAACAATTGCTGAAGCTTTGGGATACGACAAACAAGACAATCTGTTTTGTTACTCACTCCATTCCGGAGGCGGTTTATTTGTCGACAAAAATCGTCGTCATGTCGCCACGGCCCGGACGTGTCACCGATGTCATTGACTCCACCCTTCCAAGAGAGCGGCCTCTGGATATTCGTGAAACCCCCGAGTTTCTGGCGATTGCCGCGCGCGTGCGTGACGGTTTGCGAGCCGGGCACAGTTATGAGGAATAGGTTCAAATTGAGCAGGGACTATTTTAACAGCGGCGGCGGCACAGCGGCGAGTGCCGTGAGTGTCGCGTTCGGCCCAATCGGCGCGATCGACGTGTTCGCTGCGATCGCCGCGATCGCCGCAATCGCCGCCAAGGTAAAAATTCCGCTCGTGCTGCTGGGACTGTCGCTGTCAGCCGCCACCGCTGCAGCCGCACAGGCAGAGCAATTGCAATCGCGCACTCAAAACGGGTTCACCGCGACAGCGGCGATTGTGGGGGATTCCGATTGGGCGAGCAAATGGTCGAAACCCGGCCAAATTGTCCCCGATTTCGATCTGGTGCAGCA
This sequence comes from Hyphomicrobiales bacterium, assembly GCA_011087605.1. GTDB lineage: Bacteria > Pseudomonadota > Alphaproteobacteria > Rhizobiales > Rhizobiaceae > Pseudahrensia. Next base: position 78,117 of record JAALLE010000003.1, on the reverse strand, counting down.
GATCAACATTGATCGCAGCGCCACGTTGTTGATTTTTTTCTCCAACCCTTCGCGGGACAAAGCCAACATTCGGGTGTCTTGCGAAATGGAGATCCGCGACATTGAAAACGAAGTTGTCGGAAGACTGGACCCGAGACTGTGTCTGGCAGATTCTCCGTCAGCAGAAGAGGCGGACGTGTATCTGTTTCCTGACATGGAGCTAACCACCGATCATGCAACCGCCACCGGGCCGCTGGAGTTAAATATCAGCGTGACCGATGAGGTTCGAAATGAGCGGATTACATTGAAACTTGATGTTGAAGTGGACAAAACGCGCAAATGACGGCTGGTTCCAAGATCATTCCTGTAATGACAATCGTCGCGCTGATTGTGGCGATTTGGTATGCCTGCGTGGTCTGGATGAATGCACCCTTCGAATATGATCAGGCTGAGCGCGCCAAAACTGAACCACCGGCATTTTCTGAACTTGTCAGCCGAACCATGGCGCAGGAGCGTCCTGTTTTGCCTGCACCCCATCAGGTATTTCAGGAAATATACAAGACCACGGTGCTGAAGAAAATCACCTCCAAGCGATCCCTAGTTTATCATAGCTGGATCACCCTTTCAGCGACGCTGCTTGGCTTCTTGATTGGCGCCGCACTTGGCATCGCATTGGCGGTGGGCATTGTTCACAACCTGGCCATGGACAAGTCCGTCATGCCCTGGGTGATTACCTCACAGACGATCCCCATCCTGGCGATCGCGCCAATGATTATCGTCGTGCTGAATGCCGTTGGTATCTCGGGTCTGTTGCCGAAAGCTCTGATCTCAACTTATCTCTCCTTCTTTCCCGTCGTTGTTGGCATGGTGAAAGGGCTGAGGTCGCCGGACCGGGCTCAACTCGATTTGATGCACACTTATAGCGCCAGCAAGTCTCAGACATTTTGGAAACTGCGCTGGCCATCTTCAATGCCCTATCTGTTTACATCGCTAAAAATCGCGGTGGCGATATCTCTGGTCGGCGCCATTGTTGGCGAAATGCCGACTGGTGCGGTTGCCGGTCTCGGTGCCCGTCTGCTGGCTGGTTCATATTACGGCCAGACAATTCAGATCTGGTCGGCTCTATTCATGGCCGCTGCGTTGGCCGCCATATTGGTGATGATTGTCGGGCTCGCCCATTCCCACGTGCTTAGACGTATGGGGGAAAAACCACAGGGGGCAGTTACATGACTTTGGTAATTGCAGCCTTGGCATTTTGGTTGGCCATGTGGTGGCTCAATCAACGGCTTGTAGCGGTTGATACGGGCCATAATCAGAGCTTGGCGCGGGTGATCAACCTGACGGTGCCGCTGATCTTCGGCATGACTTTGTTCGTGATCTGGGAATTGGTGGTTCGGGGCCTTGAAGTGCCGACAGTCCTGTTACCCCCACCCAGCATGATCTGGGAGCGTATTACAAATTCGCTGCCAATATTGTGGCAGGATTTTCAGCAGACTTTCTTAAAGGCCGTCATCGCCGGTTATGTGTTGGGATGTGGGTCCAGATTTATTGTCGCCCTTTTGATTGACCGATCACCCTTCCTGCAACGTGGCCTGCTGCCCCTGGGCAATTTTGTTTCTGCCCTGCCAATCATTGGCGTCGCCCCGATCATGGTGATGTGGTTTGGCTTTGACTGGCAGTCGAAGGCCGCGGTCGTGGTCATCATGACGTTTTTTCCGATGCTGGTGAATACCGTACAGGGTCTTGCTGCGGCTGGCAGCATGGAACGTGACCTGATGAACACGTATGCAGCATCATGGTGGCAGACGATGCTGCGTTTGCGGCTTCCGGCCGCCGCACCATTTATCTTTAACGCATTGAAAATCAATTCAACTCTTGCTCTAATCGGTGCAATTGTTGCCGAGTTTTTTGGCACACCAATTGTTGGCATGGGATTTCGAATTTCTACAGAAGTCGGCCGCATGAATGTTGACATGGTGTGGGCAGAAATCGCGGTTGCCGCGTTGGCCGGTTCCGCATTTTATGGGGGAGTGGCGCTGATCGAACGAGCCGTTACGTTCTGGCATCCATCCGTCCGGTCAGGACGAAATTAAACGCCCGCCAAATTTGGCGAGGATCAAACTGCCTATTATGGCAAGAATAAAGGGAGACTACTCAATGAAAAAACTAGCACTCTTACTCGCTGCAGGCGCCTTTGCCGCCACCAGCGTTCAGGCATGGGCTGCAGACAAGGTTACCTTGCAGTTGAAATGGGTCACACAAGCCCAGTTTGCAGGTTATTACGTGGCCAAGGACAAGGGCTATTATACTGACGAAAATATCGACATCGAAATCAAGCCGGGTGGACCGGACATTGCGCCTGCGCAAGTACTGGCAGGTGGTGGAGCCGATGTGGTGCTCGACTGGATGCCCTCTGCCCTGGCGACCCGTGAAAAAGGTCTGGCCCTGGTCACAATATTGCTCAACCGTTCAAATCTTCGGGCATGATGCTGACTTGCCGCAAGGATTCAGGCATTACCTCTCCTGCCGACTTCAAGGGCAAAACATTGGGCGTTTGGTTCTTCGGTAACGAATATCCATTCCTGTCCTGGATGAGCAAGCTTGGCATCAAAACCGATGGTTCCGCTGATGGTGTAAAAGTTCTCAAACAGGGCTTTAACGTTGACCCGATCCTGCAGAAGCAGGCCGACTGCGTTTCCACCATGACCTACAACGAATATTGGCAAATCATTGATGCAGGCCTTTCAGCCGATGACCTGATCACTTTCAAATACGAAGATGAGGGTGTCGCCACACTTGAGGACGGCATCTATGTGCTGGAAGACAAGCTCAGCGATGCAGCGTTCCAGGACAAGATGGTCCGCTTTGTACGCGCATCCATGAAAGGCTGGAAGTATGCCGAAGCCAATCTGGATGAAGCTGCGGAAATCGTGTTTGAGAATGATGCGTCCGGTGCTCAGACCGAAAAGCACCAGAAGCGCATGATGGGCGAAATCGCCAAACTAACCGCCGGTTCAAACGGCGCGTTGGATGAAGGTGATTACAAGCGCACAGTTTCCACCTTGCTGTCAGCCGGTCCAGATCCGGTCATCACCAAGGAGCCGCAAGGCGCCTGGACGTCTATGATTACCGATAAAGCTCTGTAATCATACAATCTACTTAGCAAAACAAGGGCGGCCCGTTCCCACGAACGGGCCGCTTTTTTACGCCGAGCTGGTACTGGCCAAATAGGCAGCCGCTTCCTTCTGGGTTTCGAAAATATGTGGCGCAATGGCCCGGTTTTTCAGGTCCTGTCCAAGTTTCTGGCGCAGAAATGGACTGGTCGAATACCGGCAGGCTGTCATATAATACTGGCTCTCCAGCCGCGACAACATATCTACCCATTTGCCCACCAGACGCGGCGCGATGCTCATTCCGTCATGGTTGGAAATCAGGTTCACTTTCTGGCCCAGACCGGAAATGAATTCTTCAAATGGTGCCCGAAACGCTTCCAGATCATCTTCTGTATCCAATGAAATGCCGCTCAAATTCGCAAATACAATATTGTTTCCCGCGTCATGGTACAGGCGGCTGGACATGTTCATGTTCAACATGTCCCCACGCAATCCCATACGTTTGTCGCGAAACAGGCGTTCATCCATCAGCTTCACATCGTTGATGATCGGCTCGAATTCCATCTGGTTCAGAATGTCATTTTTCAAATCGATACCGGGAGCAATTTCAATCAACTCCAATCCATCGTCAGTCATTTTGAAGACGCAGCGTTCGGTGATGTAGAGAATTTCCTTGCCCTGTTCTGCAGCATAGGCACCATTGAACGTAATCTGCTCAACCCCAACAATAAACTTGCGATTGCGGCCTTCCTGAACAATCGACATATTGCCGTTGTCCAGTTGAACCTGAAGGCCACCGGCCGTAAATGTTCCAACAAACAGCACCTTGCGGGCATTTTGCGAAATATTGATAAAGCCGCCCGCCCCGGCAAAACGATCCTTGAATCGGCTGACATTTACATTACCGCTCGCATCGGTTTCCGCCATGCCCAAACAGGCAAGATCAAGTCCGCCACCATCATAAAAATCAAACTGCTGATTGGTCTGGATGATCGAATTTGCATTGATCGCCGCACCAAAATCGAGACCCGACTGCGGCACGCCTCCCAAAACTCCGGCCTCGGTGGTCAGCGTGATGTGATCGATGATCTCTTCTTCATTAGCAACCGCACCGACGCCTTCGGGCATACCAATGCCCAGATTGACGACGCCGTTGACCGGCAATTCCTGCGCTGCACGCCTGGCGATGATCTTGCGCGGGTCGAGCTTCATCGGCGCATTCTGGTCGACGACACCAACCATGCGCCCGGTAAAAGCGTGTTCATACTGGGTCTGGAAGGTCTGCATGTGGTCTTCAGGTTCAGCCACGACAACGCAATCCACCAGATTACCCGGCACCACCACATCTTTGGGTGACAGTGACCCGGCGGCAGCGATGCGCTCTACCTGGGCAATGACCAGGCCACCGGAATTCTTTGCCGCCATGGCAATTGGCAACATGTCCAGCGTCAATGCTTCTCGCTCCATGGTAATGTTGCCGGTCGGATCTGCTGTGGTGCCGCGAATGAGCGCCACATCGACCGGCACCGCGTGATAGAATAACCACTCTTCGCCCTGAAGTTCCTTTACCTCAACCAGCTTTTCAGTCGAGCGCGCATTGATTGCCCCACCGCTTTGGCGTGGATCGACAAAGGTGCGCAGACCAACCTTTGAAAACATGCCCGGCTTGCCTGAAGCGATGTCACGATAGAGTTGGGAGATGCAGCCAAGTGGCAGATTGTAAGCTTCAATTTCTTCTGCCACCGCCATGGCACCGAGCTTGGGTACCAACGACCAGTGGCCGCCAATAGCGCGTTTCACCAGGCCACTATGGGCCAGACGGTTTAGTCCCTTTGCCTTGCCGTCGCCGGGGGCAGCGGCAAATATCAATGACAAATCACGCGGCGCGGCGGATGCAAGAAAACGTTCTTCCAATCCACGCAACAGTCCGTCCGGCGTGCCGATGCCAACGAAACCCGACACACAAACCATGTCGCCATCGCCAATCGTGGCAATTGCATCTTCAAGAGGGATGACTTTATCGACCATCTATATTCCCCAAATAGTGATTTATTTCTTTTTAGCCGACTTCACAGATTTCTTGCGGTCAGGTTTTTGAGTGCTCTTGATCCAGTCACTCAGCCCACCTGCGACAACGCCCTGCGCCTTGCGGCTGACAAATACGCCGACATGCCCACCCGGGAACCCGATCTCCTGATAAAGATCCGGTTTAACAAACTTTGACAGAGCCTTCGAACAACTCACCGGAATGATGTGATCCTGCAGCGCATAGATATTGAGCACCGGGCAGGAAATGTTATGCAAATCAACGGTTTCTCCGGCGAGCTGGAATTTTCCTTCAACCAACTGGTTCTCGCGATAAAGTTCATTGAGCCATTGGCGGGCGGCTTCTCCGGGATGATCAGGCCGGTCGGCAATCCATTTTTCCATGCGCAGAAAATTCAGGATTGCTGCCTCGTCGCCATCCATATTGGCAAGACCAATATTGTATTTGGTCAGGCTGGCCATCGGTGTGAGCGACGAAAAGATCGCACCAGTCAGGGCACCGGGCAACATGCCATAGGTGTCGATGATCAGATCGACATCATCCTGACTGAGGTTTTGAATCCAGCTGTTGAGAAATCCTTCGCCCTGCCAGAATTTATCGGGCTCACCGCGAAAATCGATTGGGGTAATGGCCAACGCCAGTCCCGCAAACAATTCGGGGCGCGATGCAGCAAGTGCCGCCGCGAAAGTTCCACCTTCGCAAATCCCGAATATGGTGACCGGTTTTCCACCATTGAGGGCAACCAGTTCTTCCACACAGCTGCCAAGATAAAGATCAATATAATCATCCATGCTCAGATATTGATCGGCACGTGTAGGTGTGCCCCAGTCAACGACATAGACTTCAATCCCGTCAGCGAGAAGATTGCGCACCAACGAGCGGTCTTCCTGCAAATCGATCATCGTCTGGCGGCCAAACAGTCCATAGCAAATCAATACAGGCGGAACATTTGGCTTTTTCTTTGCCAGCGGCCGGTATTTGAGCATCCGCACTTTGTCAATCTGGAAAACCAGATCGACAGGCGATTCAGCGATTTCTACTTCCGCCTGCCGCTGACCACTCAACACTTCGCTGGACCGCACGGCCTTCATACCGGCATCAACCATCTGCGACCATGCTGAAGCCCAGGCTTCGCCGGCCAGATCGTTGCTATCCATCAAGCTACCGTCAGAGTTTCTCTTGCGAGGGATCATGATTCCTTGGCCACTTTTAGAGCTGCAACTTCACGCTTTAGCTTACGCACTTCGCGGCGCAATTCGTGAACTATTTTAGCAACATCATCGACTTCAGTGCGGGTTGGCATCTGCCAGTTTTCGCACCAGGATTCAGCGGTTTCACGCTGTCTGGCCTTAATTTCAACACCGGCCCGCATGAGGCGACGCTGGGCGTCCATGAACTCCGGGGACCGTTGGGTTTCAAGCAATTCCTCGTTGGCCGCCTTCAGCCAGGCATCGAGCGCTTCCTTGACTTCACCCGATTGCAGATCTTCAAGTGTATAGCTTTCGCTATAGCGCTTGAATGCACGTCCCCAGGCGTCCTGCATGATCTTGGCAAAGTCCATGGCCGCTTTTTGATAATCCAGAGATTCACGCCAGGCCTCAGCCGCGTCGATCTGAGGGGTCGCCAGATCAGCAAATTGGGGACCTTGAGCAACCGAATTGAGAATATTTCTCAATTGCTCCGGCGCCTGGTTCATCCAGTTGGCCGGGTCCAACATGCCATGCAGCGCATCTTTGCCCTGAGCAAACAAATTGTCGACAGATCCGTTTGCCATCATCGCAGAGGGGTTCCAGGCCGGTGCCCAGGAATTGACGAAACCCTGCCAGCTCTTTGTGGCATCGGGTCCAAAGTTGAAAGCGTTTGCAGCAGTCGCGTCAGAGAAATTGCGGCTGAACTCATCAGCCGCTTCCTTCTGGGCCTTAAGATAGGCTTCCTGACCCTGCTGCCACATGTCAAACATTTGTTGAAATGCATTGTCGCTGTTGGCCATGATCTGGTGCTCCTAAAGTGCTGCTGTATAGATCGCGAGAGCTGCTTCGTACGTCATCTCACGTGGATTGTTGACTAGCAAGCGGGCCTGCTTCATCGCATCTTCTGCCAACATTGGCAGATTGTTGTGATTGACCCCAACTTCGGCCAATTTGCTCTGCATGCCAAGTTCCGGCCCCATTGCCTTAAATCCTTCAACCATGCCTTCGCCGATCGCACTGGCTGATTTGCCAGCCAATGCGGGGAAAATGATCGGCCCGATTTCGGCATACTGATCCGTCGCGGCGCTCATGTTGAAGTCCAGAACATAGGGCAGAACCAGCGCGTTTGAGAGACCGTGCGGAACGTGAAAATGACCTCCCAGCGGATAGGCCAGTGCGTGAACCGCTGCCACCGGAGCATTGGCAAACGCCATGCCGGCAAGCATTGAACCAAGCAACATGTTGGAGCGGGCATCGCGGTCTTCACCATTGGTGCAAGCGGTGTGGATATTGGCACCCAACAGGCTCAGAGCCTCACGGGCCAACGTGTCGGATACGATGTTTTTCTTATGCTTTGAGGTGAAAGCCTCAATCGCATGCACCATCGCATCAATACCGGTTGCGGCTGTCACATGGGCGGGCAGTCCAACAGTGAGTTCGGCGTCCAATATGGCCCAGTCAGGCAGCAATTGAGGCGATACAACACCCTTTTTCTCATTGGTGCCGGTGGTAACAATCGAGATTGGTGTGACTTCAGATCCAGTTCCGGCTGTGGTTGGTGCCAGAACCAGAGGCAGGCGACCGCCTTTGACAAGTCCAACTCCATACATTTCTTCGATTGGCTGATTGGAACCCACAAGAACGGCGATCAGTTTCGCAGTATCAAGGGAAGAACCACCACCAACGGAAACCACACCGTCGACGCCTTCGGCCTTGGCTTCTTCCACGGCTTTCAGGATCATGGCTTCAGGCGGATCAGCGACAACGTCATCAATAATGTGAACTGAAACACCAGCAGCCTTCAGTCCATCAAGAGCCGCATCGGCAAGGCCGAGTTCAAGGATCATCTTGTCGGTGACAAAGGCTACTTTGCTGCATTCCATCTCGGCCATAAGGTTACCAATTTTGGCAGTGGCTCCGACTTCACAAAGAATGGATTTGGTTGTTTGAAATTGAAAGGCGTGCATCTTTAAGTCCTATTCTTCGTCGAAGGATTTCAGGCTTTTCAACCTGTTGGTCAGTTTCATGTTTTCAGAATAATCAACCGGGCAATCGATGATCGATACTCCGCCATCATTCATTGCGGTCTGGATCGTATCCAGCAGATCTTCGGTGCGCTCAACCTTGTAGCCATTAGCGCCAAAACTTTTGGCGAACATGACGAAATCCGGGTTGGTTACATCGATGTGGGAAGCGCGACCATATTCGCGCATCTGGTGCCATTCGATCAGCCCATATTTGTTGTCGTTGAAAATCAGGATCGTGATGTTCAGCCCCAGACGAACCGCGGTTTCAATTTCCTGATTGTTCATCATGAAACCGCTGTCGCCGCAGACGGCCAGAATGTTGCGCTCGGGATAAACCAGCTTGGCGGCAATCGCGCCGGGCAGTGCAATGCCCATGGAGGCAAAACCGTTTGAGATGATACAGGTGTTGGGACGTTCAGCCTGAAACATCCGGGCCATCCACATTTTGTGAGCCCCAACATCTGAAATAACGATGTCTTCAGGATCCATCGCTTCGCGAAGGTCGGAAATGATTTTCTGCGGTTTGACCGGAAATTCGGTGTCATCTGCATGTTCATTCAACATGCCAACGATTTTGCCGCGAAGGTTTTTCATCGCCGGGCTGGCTTCGCGCTCACACCGAGCTGCGATGCGACGCATGGAATCCTTCAGATCACCAATCACACCAGCTTCCACGATGTAGTTTCTGTCCACTTCGGCGGCGGTACCGTCAATGCGGATGATCACCTTGTCGTGGTTTGGGTTCCAGTAGGCAGGATCATATTCGACCATATCGTAGCCGATGCAGATGACCAGATCGGCTTCATCAATTCCAAAGGCGACAAGATCATGAGCCTTCAGACCAACGGTACCGAGGCTAAGTGGATGGGAAGACGGAATGGCACCTTTGGCCATGAATGTTGTCGCCACCGGGGCGCTGATGGTTTCAGCCAGTTCAACCAGTTCTTCACATGCACCGTTACGAATGATGCCGTTACCGGCGATAATGATCGGGCTTTTGGCTTTCGAGATCAATTCGGCGACCTGACGACATTTACCGACAGCAGCGGTCGGCGCCAGTGGCGACTGAACTTTCAATGGAGCAACGTCTTCGACTTCCATATCGGCAATATTTTCAGGGAAATCGATGAAGGCGGCGCCAGGCTTTTCTGCTTGCGCAAACTTAAAAGCCTTGCGGACGATTTCAGGCACAATTTCCGGCTCGCGAATTTGCATGCTGTATTTGGAGATCGGTTCAAACAGGTTGACCAGATCCAGCACCTGATGGCTTTCCTTGTGCATGCGCGTGGTCGCACCCTGCCCGGCAATGGCAACTAACGGTGCACGGTCCATATTACCGTCTGCAACCCCGGTCACCAGATTGGTCGCCCCCGGGCCCAATGTTGACATGCAAACACCCGCCCGACCGGTCAATCGACCATAAACATCGGCCATAAATGCAGCCGCCTGTTCATGACGCGTAATGATGAACTTGATCGGACTATCCAAAAGCGCATCCATCACGGCAATATTTTCTTCACCCGGAATACCAAAAATATATTCCACACCCTCATGCTCCAGACATTTAACGAGGAGCTGGGCAGACCTCAATTTGTTCGACATTGATTTCCCTTAATGCTGATTTTTTGCGCAACCTTGCTGCCTCCCTTTGGCAAACAAATTACGACTTTTGATGACGCTGCAACTATTCCTCTGTGCAACCGTCCAATAAATTCACGCGCCCTATCTACACGGCAGCAGCAACAGAACAATAACAGACTTCGCAGGGCTGCAATGCGAATTCTGCAGGACAGGTCAATTTTACGTTGTTTATCTGATAGTTAAGTCTCTTTTTTGGTTGTCATTTGGACAAAATACGCGAATTATTTGTGCGGCGCACCATTTTTATGTTGCAATGCACAAAAAATGCTCTAGGTTGGGCTGTGTCGATCCCAGACACGAGAATTCAAACCTCCAGGCTGAACCTGCACAGCCACTGAAGCGAGACGAAGATTATGACCAAGAAACAGAACGAAAAAATTGAAATGAGCCCTAACATGGAAAAATCACAAGAATATTTCACAACTCAGATCGCCAATTCTGAAAAAGCAGTTGAAAGCGCCATCGAGTTCAACGCAGCAGTATTCAAAGGCAACGAAGCAATTGCCAAGAAACTCTACGAAAACTACGTCTCCAACGTTGCAGCGACTTTCGACGGCGTCAAAGCTCTCAACAAAACCAACGATGTAGCCGAATTCTACAAACTGGCCACCACCAACACAGCTGCTGCAGCTGAGCGCCTGTCCGAGCAGGGCAAAGGCCTTGTTGAACTGTCCGGCAAGGTTTTGAAAGAAACTGGTGAAGCTGGTCGTCTGGCATATTCCAAAGGATTTGCAGTCAGCTTGTAAGTCTCTCCTCCTCCCGAGACTTGCAGTTGCGCAAAATCTGGCCGCTAGCCCTCCTCCCGGGTTAGCGGCCTTTCTTTTGGCTGGTCGGACAAGCTGAAACTCTGTGGTTTGTGCAGCGCAATAAAAGCTTTCAATGATCTCCAATTAGGTCTAGCCTTCGCCGGACTGGTCGCCACGCGATCATCCACCGGGGCAAATAGCTAAATTGAAGAAATCAAAAGGCTCAGATCAGTCCGGCGAAGACGCGACGTCCAGCGCCTCTATACTGATAAAAAAATACCCCAATCGCCGTCTCTACAACACGGCGACATCTTCTTATATCGTTCTTGATGATGTTATTGATCTTGTGAAGGCTGGAACCGGCTTCGTGATCGAAGACACCAAAACCGGTGAAGACATCACCCGTACCATTCTCAACCAGATCATTTTTGAACAAGAGATCAAGCCATCGAATTTCCATTTTCCGCTTGAGTTTCAAAAACAGCTGATCGCCATGTATGGTGATTCCTACGGACAAATGGTGCCCGATTATTTGACAGAGTCCATAAATCTGCTCGCCGCCGAACGAGAACAAATGGGTCAGGCGTTTGAAAATGTTGTCGACCGTAATACCCGCACGATGATGGAATACAGCCAGAAACTGGCACAGCAGAACATGGATATGTTCCGCCAGTCCTGGTCAATGTTCGGCATGGGACACCAGCCCGCCGAGGCTGACAGCTCTGAATCTGACAACACCGCGCAGCCGGAACCCGCACCAAGCTCTCGGGAATCCGAGTTGGAACTTATCCAAAAACAGATCGACGCCTTACAGGCCCGATTGAAATCGCTCAAATAATCATTCCCGGAATATTTATGCCGCACAGAAGAACACAACCGGCCAAGGCCTATTCAAAACACTATCATCTTGGGCTGGGTTTTCACGGCTTTCACCGGATCAACTATCTGGAATGGGGTGACGCAACCCAGTTCAAGCATCTTGAAACACTGTTTTGCGTTCACGGACTGACCCGCAACGCGCGGGACTTCGATCATCTGGCTGAAAGGCTCTGTACCCAATATCGTATCGTCTGCCCCGATGTCGTCGGTCGCGGCGACAGCGACCATATCCCCGAAGACGGCTACAACTATCTGCAATACAATTCTGACATGAACGCCTTGATCTCCCGGTTGGGAGTGACCGAACTCAACTGGATCGGCACGTCGATGGGCGGGATCATTGGCATGGTTCTCGCCTCTGTGGCCCAGTCACCTATCAAACGACTGGTTGTCAACGACATCGGCCCAGAAGTCTCGCGCGAAGCTCAGATGTCGATTGCCGAGTATATCGGACGCTCGGACGACTTTGCCAGCATCGATGCGGTCGCCGACCATCTGCGCAATATTTATAAAGAATTTGCCCCGATGACCGATGAGGACTGGCAGCATATGGCGCATTATTCCAGCCGCCGCACCAAACAGGGGGTATATCGGCTGAAGGTGGACAATCGAGTAGGCGAAGCGTTTCGGGATTCGATTTCCTATTTCAATGTTGATATGTGGGACACCTGGGAGCGCATAACCTGCCCCGTTCTGGTGCTGCGGGGTAAGGAATCAAGTTTCCTGTCGGAGCAAACCGCTGAACGCATGTTGGCCTGCGGACCTGAAACGACTTTGATTGAATTTGACGACACCGGCCACACACCAACCTTGCGAAATGACGAGCAGGTTAACGTGATTGCAGACTGGTTGAATGACAGCTGAGGACGTCCGGCGACGGGCGGAAAATAGAAAGAGCAATAATGACTGATTTTTATAAACAACAATGCCTTATTGGCGGAAAATGGCTGGGATCTGGCGACACGGTGATCACCAACCCGGCCACCGATGAAGAAATTGCAAAAGTGCCGAATTTTGGTGCCGATGAGGCTGATCAGGCGATTGCTGCTGCCACAAAGGCATTCGGGACTTGGTCGAAAACACTGGCCAAGGAACGCTCCGCCATTCTGCGCCGTTGGTACGAACTTATGGTTGAAAATGCCGATGAACTTGCGGCGCTTCTAACCCGCGAACAGGGAAAGCCGCTGGCCGAAGCCAAGGGGGAGATCCTGTATGGTGCCTCATTCATTGAGTATTATGCAGAAGAAGCCAAACGCATTTATGGCGAAACCATTCCAAGCCCGTTCCCGGACGGCCGCATCGTGGTAATACGTCAACCCATCGGTGTTGTCGCCGCGATTACACCGTGGAATTTCCCGGCCGCGATGATCACCAGAAAAGTGGCTCCGGCATTTGCTGCAGGATGCACCGCGGTGGTCAAACCGGCTCCAGATACCCCGCTAACGGCCTTTGCAGTGGCTGCGCTGGCACAGGAAGCGGGCCTGCCTGACGGCGTTCTGAATGTGATATCCGGCGATGCGGTGGCAATTGGTGGCGCAATGTGTGCCAGCCCCGACGTGCGGGCCATGACATTTACCGGTTCAACCGCGGTCGGCAAGATCCTGATCAAACAGTGTGCCGATACTGTTAAACAGATGGGTCTTGAACTCGGTGGCAATGCCCCATTTATCGTATTTGACGATGCCGACATCGATGCGGCTGTTCAAGGCGCTATTTTGTCCAAATACCGCAATGCCGGCCAGACCTGCGTCTGTGCCAATCGCATTTATGTTCAGGATGCCGTTTACGACGAATTTGCCGACAAACTATCAAAGGAAGTGCAAAAAATTGTTGTTGGCCACGGCGATCAGCCTGGCGTCACACAAGGCCCGCTGATTAATGATGCAGCCGTTGCCAAGGTCGAAGATCACATTGCGGATGCTGTATCAAAAGGTGCCAAGATCACCACTGGCGGCAACCGGCACGAGGCTGGTCCGCGCTTTTATGAACCGACGGTTCTGACTGACGTGACCGTCGACATGAAAATAACCCGTGAGGAGACATTTGGACCGGTGGCCCCGCTTTACCGCTTCAATGAAGACGCGGAGGTTGTCGAGCTTGCCAACGCTACGGAGTTCGGGCTGGCATCCTATTTCTACGCCCGGGATATCGGGCGTATCTGGCGGGTTGCCGAAGCCCTCGACTACGGCATGGTGGCAATCAATACCGGAATTCTGTCGACAGAGGTTGCGCCATTTGGTGGTGTCAAGGAATCAGGCATTGGCCGGGAAGGCTCGCGTCACGGTGTTGAGGAATTCACCGAGATGAAATACCTGCTGATGAGCGGAATATAAGAGACCTATTCGAGACTGGATCATGTTTGGCAAAGGTTAGACATGATCCAACCCGACTACACAATCGAACACAAAAAGTTGGCTGCAGTGTTACTTGGCCAACCTGCCGGATGTAGATAGCCTGCCCCCATTGGTCTCATCTGACTCGGGCAGGCTCTTCATGCTGACAAAGCTATTTCAAATTACTCTTCTCGCGACCGGAACCCTGATCGGGTCCGGCCTTACACCGGCATCTGCGTCCACGGCAGGCAAGGTCGTGGAAATAAAGGGCGAGATCATCGACACCTGGTGTTATTTTTCCGGTGTCATGGGAGACTCTGACGCAACACGCGGAACAGCGCATCACACTTGCGCACTGTGGTGTGCTGCCGGTGGAATTCCCGTGGGCGTGCGCACCGAAGAGGGCGAAGTCTACATGGTCTTGAAATTCAAGGGTGAAGACCCTTTGGAACAGAGCGACACGATCATGGAAATTCAAAGCGACATCATTACCGCCCGCGGCATGCACTATCTGCGTGACGGAGTGAATTATATCGTGGTTGAAGATGTGGTTGCCAATGATGGCATCACCTATCTCAGCCACGAGGACTATGATTCGGTACCGCCATTTTCGGCTCCGAAGAAAAAGAAGTGAGGTGGATCATGATTTTTAGAGCTCTCCTGGCTTCAGCGTTTTTATTTACTGCCAACGCCCATGCTGCCGATTTTTCAAAGGGCAGCAAGGCCAAAGAATGGAACCTGTATGGTGAAGAAAAAGCCCTGTTTTCGGGCAAAGTAGTCGACATATTGTGTGAGTTGACCGGCAATTGCGCGGCAAATTGCGGTGACGGCAAGCGTCACATGGGCATTGTCCGCTCTGCAGATAATCAGCTGATCGCTGTGCTGAAAAACCGTCAGGCATCGTTCAACGGCGCCACCGAAGACCTGCTGCCCTATTGCAACAAGATGGTCGATGTTGACGGACTGATGATTGGTGAAGACGAAGTGGTCACCACAAAATTCTATATGGTTCAGCTGATCCGGATATCCGGTGAAGACAAGTGGAACAAGACCACTCGCTGGACCAAACAGTGGCGCGCCAAAAACCCCGAGGCAAAAGGCAAAGGTGCCTGGTTCCGGCGTGACCCGCGGGTCAAAAAACAACTCGCCAAGACGGGTCATTTTGGCCTTGGCCTCGAATTTGATGCCAAATATCTGGAAGAAAACGAGTGAAGCGGGCGGGCCTGATGTGGACCAAGCAAGCTGGCATTGCAGCGGTGTTGATCGCTGGCCTCGGCGTTGGCGCGCTGGCTGCTGTGTTAAACGCCAAGCCTGAAGTGTCGGCAGACTCGCGACCAGACAGCAGCAAGTTCGCAATAGACAGCTCCAACACGCCAGGATTTCCGAAGATCAAGGGTGGAGATTTTGATCTGGTGGACCACAACGGCAACAGACGCAACTCCGTTAGTCCAGACGGAAAGTTTCAGCTGCTGTTCTTTGGCTATTCAAACTGCAAGGCAATCTGCTCACTGGCGTTACCCAATTTGGCCGAAGCGGTGGATTTACTTGAAGGGATGAACGCCGCTGTAACGCCGATATTGATAACCGTCGATCCAAAGCGCGATACGGTGGAAACGCTGAACAAATCAGTGGCCGATATCCATCCCAACCTTGTCGGCCTGACTGGCTCTGAAGAGAACCTGGATGAAGCCTATAAGGCGTTTAATCTGGAAAAAAAGTTCCTGTTTGAACATGTCGATGAGGGTGCCGTTTATTCCCATGGATCCTTTATTTACCTGCTTGGACCAGACGGCTCGTTCAAAACTCTTTTCGCTCCGGTCATCAGCCCCGTGCGCATTGCAGAAATCAGCGCCGGATATATTGCTGAAGAAATCGTTCAGAACTGATTTGGCTTGAATCAAGAGCGCTTTGGGATATCTTTCAAAGTGACTTTTGGGAGAATGCCTTATGCAACAAGCTGAAGATTTCCGCGCAGAATGCGACTGTCTTGCTGAGGTCATTGCAGAACAAACCGAAGATATCTTTCAGCGCACCACTTTGTTCAATTCGTGGACAATCAACGACATCATCGGCCACCTGCACATGTTCAACGTCGCAGCTCGATTGACATTGGAGAACGACCAAAAATTCGCCGACTTCTTCGCACCCGTCGCGGCTGATCTAAAACAAGGCAGATCAATGCGGGAGGCGCAATATGTCTGGCTGAACGGACTTGAGGGTCGTCCACTTTTCGATGCGTGGCGCGAAGGGTGCCAGGCCACCGCCGATCTCTATGCTCTAACCGATCCGCGACAACGGATAAAATGGGCCGGACCCGATATGAGCGCGCGTTCCTCAATCACCGCCCGGCAGATGGAAACCTGGGCACATGGCCAGGAAGTCTTTGATTGTCTGGGAATGGTCCGACCGGACACCGACCGGATTAAGAATATTGCCCATCTTGGCGTTCAGACGTTTGGCTGGACGTTCATAAATCGTCAACTGCCAGTACCCGAACCGGTGCCACATGTTGTGCTTACCGCACCTTCAGGGGCAGTTTGGACGTGGAACGAACCTCAAGAGGATAATCAGATCAGTGGCAAGGCGGTTGAGTTCGGTCAGGTCGTCACGCAAACCCGCAACGTTGCAGATACATCGCTAGTTGCATCAGGCGATATCGCCGCCCAATGGATGGCCATCGCCCAGTGTTTTGCCGGCGCACCCATTGATCCGCCTGCGCCGGGGCAACGATTTATGGTTGCTGGCTAATACCGTTCACAAATACAGGAATGATTGTCCTTCTTCATTGAACAGATGCATTTTTTCCACATCCGCCGTCAGACCGATGCGATCGCCACGCTTCACATCGTAGGTGCCCGGCACCTTGGCAACGATGGGCTCTTCATCCCCATCAACGTTGACATATAGGTTGGTCACCTCACCAAGCGCCTCGACCAGGGTTATTTCGCCCTCGACCAGCGCCTGATTACCTGACGCCACCGACATATCTTCGGGCCGGAAACCAAGGTGGGCTTTTTGACCTTTCAGTGCGGCTGGAGATTTTATCGGTACAGAAGCCGAGCCGCCACCGGCCAGCTTGATTTCAGATTTATCGCCCGTCGCCTCTACGGTTGCAGAAACAATATTCATCGCCGGTGAACCTATGAACCTGGCAACAAACAGGTTTGCGGGACGCTCATAGAGTTCGATCGGCGCACCGACCTGCTCCAGATAACCTGCCGACAGAACAACAATCCGGTCTGCCAACGTCATCGCTTCAACCTGATCGTGAGTAACGTAAATCATCGTGGTCGACGGCATGCTTTCCTTCAACTTGGCGATTTCAATACGCGTGGCCACACGCAGAGCCGCGTCCAGATTGGACAACGGTTCATCAAACAGGAATACCTGAGGATCACGGCAAATAGCACGTCCGATGGCAACACGCTGGCGTTGACCTCCTGACAGCGCTTTGGGCAGCCGATCAAGATATGGCCCAAGCTGAAGAATATCGGCAGCGTTCTGGACACGCTCTTCGATTTCTTCTTTGGACGCTTTGGCAATGCGCATGCCAAAGGCCATGTTGTCGTAGACCGTCATGTGCGGATACAGCGCATAGGACTGAAACACCATCGCAATTCCGCGCTGGGAAGGCGGGATTTCGTTGACCCGGTTCCCGTCGATCTGCAGCTCACCATCGGTGATCGATTCCAAACCTGCAATCATCCGCAAGAGCGTCGACTTGCCGCAACCGGAAGGACCGACGAAGACGACGAATTCGCCTTCACGGATATCCAAATCGATGCCATGCATCACTTCAGTTGATCCGTAGGATTTCTTGATTCCCGTGAGATTGAGACCACTCATGCGGTTTCTCCTGCTTTGGCGTTTTGCTGTTGGCGGGCGAAATACGACCCGTAAGCATCCAGTGTGAGTTGATTTCCGGAGACCGATCCACCAATGCCCGGCGAATTCAGTTCGGCAAAATCAGGTGGTGGCGCAGCGACAGTTTGCGACGTATCGCTCATATTAATTGCGGCGAATATGGTCGTGCCATTGTGACTGCGCTGCAGCGTCAGCACGCTGTCACTGGTGTCAAGAAACCGAATGTCACCCTTCATGAAAACCGGCTCGCTGGCACGAAATTTGAGTGCAGCGCGATAGTGGTTGAGCAATGAATCAGGGTCTCCCTCCTGAAGATTGGAGGACAGATGATTGTGTTCTGGTGGCAAAGGCAGCCAGGGTTTTCCGGTGGTGAAGCCTCCGCTTTCAGCATTGTGTGACCAGGTCATCGGTGTACGACACCCGTCACGACCGACAAATGTTGGCCAAAACTGAATTCCGTATGGATCCTGCAGGTCTTCAAAGGCCAAAAGGGCTTCGGTCATGCCAAGCTCCTCACCCTGATAGAGGCAGACCGAACCGCGCAGAGACAGGATCAGGGTCGCGGTCATTTTCAAAAAACCATCACGGTCCAGTATCTGATCAGCCCAGCGTGACGCGTGACGCACCACGTCGTGGTTGGAAAATGCCCAGCAGGACCAACCATCCGGGGCAACTTCTTCAAAATCGCCAACGACCTGCCTGACTTTGGCAGGTGTGATCGGTTCAGGAGACAGAAAATCAAAGGCGTAACACATATGGACCAGCTCATCACCGGACGTATATTGAGCGACGATCTCCAAGCCATGTTCTGCGTCACCAACTTCACCAACTGCGGTTGCGGCGGGATAGGCATCCAGCAAAGCTCTGAACCGCTTTAGAAAACCAAGATTTTCATCCTGGTTCTTGTCGTATAGATGACTCTGGAAATTGTAGGGATTGACCGCAGGTGCAATTGAATCATTTCGCTTTTCCGGTTGCAGCGGCGGATTGTCTTTCAAACTCTGCGAATGAAAGTAGAAATTGATCGTATCGAGGCGAAATCCATCGACGCCACGCTCTAGCCAGAATTCGACGGTCTGCAACAGTGCATCCTGAACGTCGGGATTGTGGAAATTCAGGTCGGGTTGGCTTGCCAGAAAATTGTGCAGATAATATTGGCAGCGACTGGTGTCCCATTGCCATGCCGATCCGCCAAATATGGACAGCCAATTATTGGGTGGTGACCCGTCAGGCTTGGCGTCGGCCCAGACATACCAGTCAGATTTTTCATTATCCCGATTGGCGCGAGATTCAACAAACCACGGATGCTGATCGGATGAATGAGAAATCACCTGATCGATCATCACTTTGAGGCCAAGTCGATGCGCTTCGGCGATCATCGAGTCGAAATCTGCCATCGTGCCAAACATCGGATCGACATCGATATAATCGCAAACATCATATCCAAAATCGAGCATTGGCGACTTGAAGAAAGGTGAAATCCAGATTGCATCCACACCCAGACCAGCAATGTGCGGCAACCGTTGAGTGATGCCACGCAAATCACCCACACCATCGCCGTTGCTGTCCTGGAAGGAGCGGGGGTAGATCTGATAGATCACCGCCCCGCGCCACCAGTCCGGGTCAGTGTCATGGGAGGTCAGGACACCCGGGGCTGTATTGTGACTGAAATCGTGAAGTACGTTCATGTGAGTTATCCGCCTTTGACGGAACCGGCCAACAGGCCTCGAACAAGATAACGTTGCAGGATGAAAAATACCGCCAACGGAACTGCAATCGATATAAAGGCAGCGGTTGCCAGAATTTCCCAATTGCCGCCACGGGTACCAAGCAATTCAACAATCTGGTTTGTCATGACGGTGGTCTGGCCTGTTGAATCAATCAGGAAGACTTTCGCGACAAGCAGGTCGTTCCATGTCCACAGGAACTGAAAAATTGCAAAAGAGGCAAGCGCCGGGAACGAAAGCGGCAGGATGATTTTGGTGAAAATCTGAAAATCGGTTGCACCATCAACCCGGGCGTTTTCGATAATATCGCGCGGAAGCCCGACCATATAATTGCGCAGCAGATAGATGGCGAGCGGAAGCCCAAATCCCGTATGAGCGAGCCACACCCCCAGATAGCCTTTGCCAACTCCGATATTATTGTGCAGCTGCAACAGTGGGATCAGAGCCAATTGCAACGGAACGACCAGAAGCCCGACCACCGCCGCGATCAGCAGCGCCCGACCTGGAAACTCCATCCAGGCAAGGGCATAGGCGGCAAAAGCGGCAATTAGTATGGGAATGATGGTGGCTGGTATGGTTACGGTGAGCGTGTTGAAAAACGCCTTTGCCATATTGTCTTGCCCGGAGCCGCTGAACAAAATGGTGCCATAGTTTTCAGAGGTAAATTCAGGTGGTAAAACGGCGGTCACAAATACCCTCTGCCCGCGCCGTCTTGGACGATCTGCACTTGTATATCGATACGTACCGTCGGCCTTAAGCGTGAAGGTTTTTCCTTTGCCAAACTCCGCCGTATCGCCAATTTTGTATGCATCAACCGCTCGTGAGGAAACGCCAAAAGCAGTTATTTCGACGGGTCCCGGCGCGTCGGCGCCGTCTGTTAGAAGATTGCCTTCAACGATGAAAATACCGTCTTTTTCGGTCGCTGCATCGCGCCCACCGGCTCGCAGTTGAACGATTTGCTGAGATGATGTCAGCGATGCCCACCAGCCAGACGCCGTGATCTGGTCAGCGGTGCGAAACGATGAAACGAACAGCCCAACCGTTGGAAAAAGCCATAACAGCACCAGTAAAATCACCGAGACATTTACTGCCCATGTCAGGGCCGCCTTTGTGCCAGAGGAACCGGTCATGAGCGCATCTCCTTGCGGGCATTGTGAATGTTCCAGACCAGAATTGGCGTGACCAGCAACATGATGACCATGGCGGACGCCGAACCGACGCCCCAGTCACCGGCTCTGAACAATTTGTCGTACATGTAATTGGCCAGAACCTGGGTCTCCCATTGCCCGTTGGTCATTGCGAACACGATGTCGAAGACTTTCAACACGGTGATCGTAATCGTCGTCCAAACAACCAGAATTGTCCCCATGATCTGAGGCACTTTGATCTTGAAGAATATCTGAAACGGATTGGCGCCATCAATGACGGCGGCTTCGACGGTTTCTTCTGGAATACCGCGCAGGGCAGCCGACAGGATTACCATGGCAAATCCGGTCTGGATCCAGATCAGAACCACCATCAAAAAGAAATTGTTCCAGAATGGCAGAGTCAGCCATTGCTGCGGCTCGCCATATTTAATCTCGGTCGTCCAGATGGCAGGCAACGAGTTAAGCGCCCGCCAGATCAACCACACAGCACCAATTACGGCAATCCCTCGCAGGATGGTTGCAAACACTGCAACACCACCGCGTCCGGAAAATAGCGGTCGTGTGATCGAGTAAGCCGCATAGGCCACCAGAGCAATAAATCCCAGGAGAATGACGGTAGGCAGAAGTTGCAGCACAAAAACCGATGCAGAGCCGCCGTCAAAACCCATCCAGACAGCATTGAGCACGCCGATTTGAGCCGATTCAGCTGGCCGCGCATCATAGATCAGCTTGAAGATGACCGAGGCGCCGACAAAGGAAATTGCCATCGGCATAAAAATCAGGGATTTGGCGATATTTCCCCAAAACAACCGATCGGTAAGCTGTGCGGTCAGCAAACCAAATGCTGTCGACGCCGCCGGAACCACGATCAGCCAAAGCATGTTGTTGCGAATGGCTTCCCAGAATTTTGGCTCACTCATCATCTGCTGATAATTCGACAAGCCAACAAAAGCACCATCCTGAGCGCGATCCGTCAGCGACAGACGTAAAGTTTCAAAGACCGGATAGCCAAGATACAGACCGAGCGCGAAAATTGCCGGAAAAAGAAACAACCATGGCCGCACCTGATTGGCGCGATTGATGTTCCTCCCGATATTTTCACCCTTTGCCGGGAAGATCACCTTGTCGAGAATCTGGTTTGAAAAATAAAAATATCCAATGCAGCCGCCAACCCCGACCAGGATCGTGATTAGGCCTTGAAGAGCTGGGTTCATAACGTCCTCCCGACGGATGCAAGATCTGGATTATGTGACCGGGCAATCAGGCCCGGGCACAATTTCGCTACAGTCCAAACGGTGCGTTTATTTCAACGCTTCCCAACTGGCCTGGATTTCATCGGCGACCGCCTTGGCGTCTTTTCCGCCAGTGAAGTCCACCATGCCGGTCCAGAACGTGCCTGCGCCGACACCACCCGGCATCAGGTCCGAGCCGTCAAAGCGGAATGTCGTGGCATTGACCAGAATCTCGCCCTGCCCTTTCAACGCATCGTTCATATAGGCGTCGGCATTGACGCTTTTATGCGGTGTCAGGAATCCGATTTGTGCCATCATAACTTCATGCGCCAATGGCAGTTTAAAGAACTCCATCAAGGCGCTTGTTGCGTCAGATGGTTTGGTGATCGACATCAAGGTGCCACCACCAAGAACCGGGTTGCCGAGATCCTTGCCGGCGTAGGACGGGAAGTAGAAGAAATCCACATCGTCGCCGAATTCTGTACCTTCGGGGAAAAAGGCCGGCACGAAGGACGCCTGACGATGCATGTAGCATTGCGGTGGCGAGGCAAACATACCCTTGGGTGAATCGCGGAAATCGGTTGTTGCCACAGCGCCTGCACCACCGGCCACGTTGGCATCGTTGCGTGCAAACCAGCCAAATTCCTCAATTGCCGCCACAACCCGGGCGTCGTTGAATGGGATCTCGTTTTTGGTCCACTGGTCATAGACTTCTGCTGTCTGGGTGCGCAGCATAATGTCTTCAACCCAGTCTGTTGCAGGCCAGCCTGTCGCGGCACCTGAACCAAGACCGATGCACCATGGCTTTTCGCCATCAGCTGCAATCTTCTCCGTCAGAGCACGCAGGTCTTCCATCGTTTCTGGAACATCGTAACCGGCATCTTCGAAGTTTTCCGGCACATACCAAACGAGACTTTTTACATTCACGTTGTAGAAAAAGCCGTAAAGCTGATCTTCGCCTGCCTTGTCTTTGAAAGTGCCAAGATCGACCCAGGATTCACCAGCACCATAATTGGACTTGATCCAGTCGCCCATGCCATCCGCCAGCGGATGAAGCAGGCCACGTGAGGCCATATCGGCAGCGAGGCCCGGTTGCGGGAACACGGCCACATTGGGTGCCGAACCAGCTTCTGCATCGATGACTATCTGCTGCTCAAATGAGTCTGACCCGGTATAGATAACTTCCGCACCGGTGGCGGCCGCGAAATAGGCGATTACCGAGCGAAACACGCCGTCTTCCGGTTGCAACCAGGGTCCGCCCACGGTCACAGTCTGGCCTTTCAAGTCAGGGGCGCTTTTGGCCCAGGCATTGTAGCTGTCCCAGCTAAACCGGCTGTCTTCGCCAGGCTGGAATTTCAATTTGGCATGGCCGTCGGCAAACGCGGCGCCACAGGATAGGGCCAGCGACAAGAGGCTGGCAGCGATAATTTTCTTCATGAAGTCCTCCAAGCAGGTGCCCGCTATTGCGCAGCAAACCCTTGCATTCATTACGATTGGACAGAGACGCATCCTCTGCCTCCTGCTCACCACAGCGGAATCTGGTTTGAAAGTCAAATTCAAATCCAAAGCGCTTTGGATAATTCACTTACACATGGCGCCCTCATAGTGTCAAGCTTCTTAATGGTTTTGGAGCCCGCGGTGACACCATTGTTCACAAGGGGGCTTGATAAACGTACTATTTATCGGCAATATTCAAAGCGGTTTGAATGGTAGTGTAACGGCCGTGCGAGAAAAAACTGTCAACTTAAAGCGACTGTCCGAACACCTTGGACTATCCCAAACTACGGTCAGCCGCGCCCTCAATGGATTTCCAGAAGTCAGTGAAAAAACTCGCCAAAAAGTGCGCGACGCCGCAGACAAATTCAACTACCACCCCAGCCCAAGCGCCAGTAGTCTGGCCACCGGCAAGGCCGGTATTATCGGTCATGTCGTGCCGGTTTCCGAGCATCGCATGATCAACCCGCATTTCTCAGACTTTCTCGCCGGAGCCAGCGATGCCTATGCCAAGGCTGGTTATGATCTGCTTATCAGGGCAGCCCAGGAAGATCAGGAAGCAGACATTTATCGCGACTTTGTCAGCCGCAATCGGGTCGACGGTGTCGTGGTTCACGGACCAAGGGTCGACGAAACCCGGATTCAATTATTGCAGTCCATTGGCATGCCCTTCGTGGTGCACGGTCGGGCCGGTGGTGAAGAACATTCCTATTCCTGGCTTGACGTTGACAATCGCTCTGCCATTGAGAAGCTGACCAATTACCTTATCGATCAGGGCCATCGGCGAATTGCGCTGATCAATGGATTGGAAATCATGAACTTCGCGCATCGTCGTCGACTTGGCTACGAAGCAGCGCTGAGCGATCACGGCATCGGAATCGATCCGGACTTGATCTCTAGCCAGGACATGAACGAGCCCTACGGTTACGAAATGACAATCGCCAAACTCGACATGTCGGATCCGCCAACTGCCTTCATCTATTCCAGCGTATTGTCGGCCATGGGTGGCATGCGGGCCGCCAATGTTCGCGGGCTGTTGCCGGGACAGGATATTTCATTGGCAACCTTCGATGACAAATTGTCATTTCTGCAGGCCAATGGCAGCGGCAATTCCGCGCCCTACATGACAAGCGTTTCCTCGTCGATTCAGGATGCCGGTCGACGGGTTGGAGAAATGTTGATGGATCAGATATCCAATCCAGGCGCCCCACCGGCCTGCGAATTGTGGAAAACCGACCTGCTCATCGGCAAGACCACCGGAAGACCACCAACAAGTTAATCAGGCACCGAGAAAGCGATCGCTTATATCTGCTGACAGGTTTTCTGGTATACCCGTCCAGACGGTTTCGCCTTTTTCCAAAATCACGCAATGATCGGCGATGTCGAGTAGTTCGCTGAGCGTTTTGTCGACGAGAAGTATGGAAAGGCCGGTTTGCTTGAGCTTATGCAATGCGGCCCAAATTTCCTGCCGGACAACAGGAGCCAGACCTTCTGTTGCCTCATCCAGGATCAGCAGGCGCGGATTGGTCATCAGAGCCGGGCAATGGCGAGCATCTGTTGCTCTCCACCTGACAGGGTATTGGCCATTTGATTGCGACGTTCGTGCAAGCGTGGGAAAAGTTTGGAAACGCTGTCAAAATGCCAGTCGCCGGGTTGCGCAGCGGCGATGCAATTTTCAAATACCGTCAGATTGGGGAAGCATCGGCGGCCCTCTGGCACAAGCCCCAAACCGGTTCTGATGGCCTGATGAGGTTTGAGCGCCAGCAGGTTCTGGCCAGCAAATTCAATCCGCCCGTGTCGCGCAGCCACCATCCGGCAGATCGCACCAATGGTTGTGGACTTGCCCATGCCATTACGACCCATCAATGCAACCAGATGCCCTTCAGTGACACTCAAGTTCACATTGAACAATGCCTGAGATGGACCATAGAAGGCGGCCAGATCGCTAACCTGCAACAGAGCACTCATGATGCCTCCTGCCCCAGATAGGCTTCCTGAACCTGTTTATTGTTCCTGATCTCATGAGCTGTGCCGGTGGTGATGATGCGCCCATAGACCATCACCGAGATACGATCAGCGAGTTCGAAAACGGCGGCCATATCATGTTCGATCAACAGTATCGGCACTTGTTGTTTCAATTTCTTCAAAAGCTGGGTCATGTGTTGGCTTCCAGCCGGACCAATCCCCGCCAGGGGTTCATCCAGCAACAATGCGCGCGGCTTGAGCGCAAGTGCACAGGCCATTTCCAGTTGACGCCGTTCGCCGTGAGACAATTGCGATACCGGAACATCGGCGCGGTCTTGCAGATCAAGTTCCTCGATGGTTTGGCCAGCAAGTTTGCCAAGTTCTGCGTCGCTGGAAAACCGCCTGAAAAACTGGAAAGTATTGCCCTGCTGCCCCTGCACAGCAAGCATGACATTTTGCAAAACCGAAAATTCCGAAATCAGCGATGAAACCTGAAACGTGCGGCCGAGACCCGCCCGTGCTCGTGCTGCTGTATTGAGGCCATTAATCAGCTGTCCATCAAATATTATCGATCCGCCGTCGGGGCGAATTTCTCCAGCAACCTGTTTAACCAACGTGGATTTGCCCGCACCATTGGGGCCAATCAATGCATGGATCTCTCCCTCACACAGATCAAGACTGACATCCTCGTTGGCAAGTAAAGCACCAAAGCGCTTACTCAACCTGTCCAGCGAAAGTACGACTTCACCCATGCCGCCGCTCCCCCGCCAACACGCCGATGATGCCGCCACGGGCAAACAGGATTACGACCAGCAGCAACAGGCCAAGCCAGATCTGCCAGAACTCGGTCAACCCGCCGAGAAAATGTTCTAACGCAATGAAAACGGTGGCGCCTGCCAAAGGTCCAGCAAATCGCGCCACGCCGCCTAGAATGACGAAAATCATAATCTCACCGGACACCTGCCAGGAAAGCATTGACGGACTGACGAAGCGGTTGAGGTCTGCATACAGAGCCCCCGCCAGCCCGGTAATCGCGGCGGAAATTACAAACGCCGTCAATTGCAGCTTGAATGTATCGATGCCGAGACTGGTGACCCGTTGAGGATTTTGCCTGGCGGCCTCCAGCGCCATGCCGAAGCGCGATTTGACGAGACGGTCAACCAAAACCAGACATATGGCCAGTATCAGCGCGCACAAAATGAAAAACTGGATCGGATCAAGCGTATTAAGACCGGGAAACGAATTGCGCACATAGATCGACATCCCGTCTTCGCCACCATAGGCCGGCCAGGATATGGCGAAGTAATAAATCATCTGGGCAAAGGCCAGCGTGATCATGATGAAATAGACCCCACTGGTGCGCAGGCTCAATACCCCGATCGGCAGGGCAAACAGGGCGGCCACCAACATCGCGACCAGCCATATCAACGGCATCGACTTGGTGCCCTCAAGCGCCCAGGCGCCAATCATCAAGGGCTCAAAGCTTTGGGCATGGCTGGCCAGAATTCCCATCGCATAGCCTCCCAGACCGAAAAATGCGGCATGGCCCAGCGAGACGAGGCCGCCATGACCCAGAGCCAGATTTAGTCCGACACCCGCCAGCGACAATATGACAACCTTCGTTGCAAGAGTGATGGTGAACGGTTCATCCCCGAACCACGCCGCCACCACCAAAAACAGGCCTGCGGCCATAAAGCCAAAGCTGATCCAGGTCTCGCGCCTCATCCCCGTGCTCCGAACAAGCCGGTTGGCCGAAACACCAAAATTGCCGCCATCAATATGTAGATCAGCATCGACGCCAGCGCTGAACCGGTGGATGTCGCTGCGGAATTGTCCATGAATGTGCCAAACACAATCGGCAGCAGAGTGCGCCCCAGCGTGTCGGTCAGTCCAACGAGAATTGACGCGACCAATGCGCCGGGGATCGATCCGATGCCACCAATAACAATGACCACAAATGCCAGGATCAATACCGGTTCTCCCATGCCGATCTGCACCGATTGAATGGCCCCGACAAGCGCCCCGGCAAATCCGGCCAGCGCCGCCCCAAGCGCAAAAACAACGGTATAGAGTCTGCCGATATCGACACCCAGAGCGGTGATCATTTCCCGATCACTTTCCCCGGCTCGAATGCGAATTCCCAAACGGGTCGAGCCAATCAACCAGAACAGTCCGGCGGCCACGACGAACCCGATAACTATAATCGCCAACCGGTAGGCGGGATATTGAAAACCACCAGGAAATGTCAACGCTCCCGACAGTATATCCGGCGTGTCGAGATAGAGAGGAAAGGAGCCGAAGAAATATCGCGTGGCTTCTGAAAAAATTAGAATCAGCGCAAAGGTTGCCAGCACCTGATCGAGATGATCGCGAGCGTATAATCGCCGAATTACGACAATTTCGACGATCACGCCGGCAATCGCAGCAGCAGCAAGACTGGCAACCAGACCCAGCCAAAACGAACCGGTGGCCGCCGCTACTGCTGCGCAGGCAAAGGCGCCGACCATATAGAGTGACCCATGGGCGAGATTGATCAACCCCATCACACCAAATACAAGCGTCAATCCAGCCGCCATGACAAACAGCATAATGCCGAATTGCAGACCGTTGAGTATCTGTTCGAAAAACAGGGAAAGACTCATCTTACCTCGCCCAGCGAAAAACGGGCCGCGAGCGGCCCGTTTTCACATGCAGTTGAATCAATGATTACATTTTGCACTGATCAACATAAACATTGCCATGTCCCGACAGAGCGGTCGATACAATCTTGTTGGTGTAGATATCACCTTCCTTGATAACTTCCCGAACATAAATGTCCTGAACCGGGTGATGATTTTCAGTAAAGCTGAACGATCCACGCGTGCTGTTGAAATCAGCAGATTTCAACGCCGCACGGAACGCATCCGCATCCTTCACGTCGGCCTTGCCCATCGCGGACAATAACAACGCGGCTGTATCAAATCCCTGACTGGCATACAGCGATGGCAACCGGCCATATTCTTTCTGGAAGGTTTCGACGAATGCCTTGTTGGTTGGATTGTCAATGTCCTTCGACCACTGGCTGGCATTTCTAACACCCACAGCAGCGGCTCCAACGGCCTGCAAAATGCCCTGATCAAAGGAAAAGGCGGGGCCAACCAACGGGGTATCCACGCCGGAAGCTGCATATTGTTTCATGAACGAAATGCCCATGCCACCTGGCAGGAAAAAGAAGACGCTGTCGGCGCCTGATGCCCGGATCTGGGCAATCTCGGCTGCGTAATCTTTTTGGCCAAGTTTGGTGAAAACCTCTCCGGCCAGATCGCCTCCATAGGTGCGCTTGTAACCAGTCAGCATGTCTTTGCCAGCCGGATAGTTTGGCGCGAGAATGAAACTGTTTTTATAACCGGTTGCTTTCGCATAGGCTCCGGCACCTTCCGACAGATTATCATTTTGCCAGGCAACGTTGAAATAGTTCTTGTTGCACCCCTTGCCAGCTAGCGCGGATGGCCCGGCATTTGGTGAAAGATAAAATTTGCCTTGCGCAACAGCGGCCGGCACCACGGCAATTGCCAGATTTGACCAGATGATCCCGGTCAGAACATCGACTTTCTCGCTCTGAATCATCTTGTCTGCCAGCTGGACGGCAATGTCCGGCTTGCGCTGATCGTCTTCGACAACAACGGAAATATCCTTGTTGCCAGACTGTTTAACGGCCAGCATAAAACCATCACGCACGTCAATTCCAAGACCGGCACCGCCGCCGGACAGAGTCGTGATCATGCCAACTTTGACTGGATCAGCGTGAGCAGTTCCAGCCAATAGAAGGGTTGTTAAAGCGGCAATTTTGCCCAAAGATTTCAGCATGTTTTTCTCCCGATTATTGTATTCACCTTCGCAGCGTAAAAGCCGCGACGTGGCCGCACACCACCCAATTCAACCCGATCTGTCAACGTCGAAACCGCTTGCAAGTTGCCTGCTGTCGTTGCCAATGTTGTTATGAACCTGCCAACTCGCCGCAAAGCACCACACCGCTGCATAAAAATGGCGAGTTTGGCAGGTCGCGCCAAATAGCACAGGGAGACGTCAAATGGTTGTGAAATATGCCGGAATTGCACTGAGTACAGGCATCATCGCGGCGGGCTTGCTATTGGCGACGATGACGCCGCTTGAAGCGCAGGATGTTGATTGCAGCGACACCTACAATCTTCCGCAGATCGCCCTCAATTTTTGTGCTCTGGAAGACTTCAACACTGCCGACCAAGAGCTCAACACCACGTGGAAAACAGTCTTTGCAATAATAAAGTCGCACGATGCCCAGGAGGAGATGGAGTCGCGAAAGGGTTGGCCAGGCGTTCTGCTGCAAGCTCAGCGCGACTGGATTAAATTTCGCGATAGCCATTGCGAATCCGCACGGTTTGCGTTCCGCGGCGGGTCGATCGAACCACTCATTTATCACTCATGCCGGGCTGACCTGACGCGCCAACGAACGAACCAAATCAGTGGTCTTGTGGAAGAATAAATTGACAGGTTTCCACCAATCACGCGCCAGCATGAGCGATTGGCGCAATGGAATACCATTTTTTTTGTCAATATAATGAAACGGTTAAGCCCCTCATAGCGAATATTATATTCATGCAGTGGTCAAAATCACCTAACTCGTCAATCTATGGCTAATAGCTGAGATTTGTAGATTTGAGTCGAGTCATGCGGCTTCAACAGTAGAGTACTCAGCCATCTGAATTTATCCGGAAGCTTCAAGGAGATCGCAATGTTGCGCCTTGTCACATCTGCAACTGTACTGCTGGGCTTTTGCGGACCCGCCATCACTCATGAAAACTTGCAGACAAAGTTGATCGACCATCAATATCATGCCCGGTGCATCATCCGAGACAGCGAGGTTCACAAAGTTTATCGATCGATGCTGGTATATCTTCAGCGCGATCTTCAGGAATGGAATGAACTGAAACTCTGGGTCGACGAGAAAATGCCGCTGATATCACCATCGATCGAAAACCACCGCAGCAGATCACAAGCCAATCTGGATATACTTGAAGGTGTGCCGGTTTGTTCAGCGGGTAGTTAAAACAGGGTCCAACACCTTTTATAATTGTGACTTGAGGGTGAGTTCTGGGCGGAGCGCTGCGGCGCTTTACATCCTATCTTCAATATCTGTTGTGAACTTCTGGTACAACGCTCGGGGCGCTTGTTGCCCTGTTCCTTTTGCGGCACCATGATGGCTACACAATAGACGGATTTCGAAAGCGCCACTCCCGATGATTTACCTCGTAGCCACACTGACGATTAAGCCCGGATCGTTGCCAAACTTCATTGACGCCGCAAAAACCTGCATTGAGGCGACCCGCCGGGAAGCTGGATGTATTTCCTACGACCTGCACCAAAGCCAGACGGATGAAAATACACTGGTATTTGTTGAGCGCTGGGAAAACCAGGAATCCCTGGACGGACATTTCAATGCCCCACATTTCGCGGTTTGGCGCGAGGCCGGAGGCCCCTATTTCACCAGCCGGAAGATTGAAATCATTGAAGTCGATGCAGACAAGGTCAAGGTGATCAGCTAGGCCTTCAATAAGCCCTGAACCGCGAATTCAATCCCCGTATGCCGGTTCCTGAGAACTTAATCCGCAGCCCTCACCGAGTTAATATGCTCGGTGCGTTTGGTGTTGCAAATGTCGCACTTGAGTGTCGTGTTGCGGGATGTAATGGTGTTTTATCATCAGGGGAAAACCGACCGGGCTATTCGCGACTGAGCGGTTGTATTTACTGGATTTTTCCCCCAAGAATAAGTTTGGGTAATCGTCCGGGGGCAGAATGAACTCCACATCAAGCGTCAATAGCGCAGTTCGGGTCACTGACCTGCACAAAAATTTTGGCAGTCTGGAAGTTCTCAAAGGTGTTTCTCTGGATGCCCATGACGGCGATGTCATTTCGATCATTGGCGCATCAGGTTCCGGCAAATCCACCTTTTTGCGCTGTATCAATCTGCTTGAGTTGCCTTCGGCGGGTAATATCGAGATCGCCGGAGAGGCCGTGAAATTTGCAGCTCCCCGCAACGGAGAAATGCATCCGGCCGATAAAAAGCAGATCCAGCGGCTGCGAACCAATCTCGGCATGGTGTTTCAAAGTTTCAATTTATGGGGACACATGACAGTATTGCAAAATGTCATGGAAGCGCCCGTCCATGTGCTGGGAGAAAACAAGGCACAGGCCAAGGAGAAATGCGAAGCAATGCTGCAACGGGTCGGCCTGTATGAAAAACGCGATCAGTATCCGGCGTTTCTGTCAGGCGGCCAACAACAACGGGCAGCAATTGCACGTGCATTGGCACTGGAACCCCAGGCGATGTTGTTTGATGAACCCACGTCTGCACTTGACCCCGAATTGGTCGGTGAGGTGTTGAAGGTTATACAGGGCATCGCCGAAGAGGGTCGCACAATGATCCTTGTCACCCATGAAATGGCCTTTGCACGCGAAGTGTCCAGCAACGTAATTTTTCTCCACCAAGGGCTGGTGGAAGAAGAAGGAACACCGGATAAGGTGTTCAATCAAACGACCAGTGATCGCTGCAAGGCGTTCGTCAAATCAGTTCATTAGTATCCAGGGAGTAAACTTAATGAAAACATTCAAAACACTACTTGCCACCGCGGTATTTGCCGCGGGTCTCGGCATCACTGCAGCCTCCGCCGACATCAAGCTTGGTCTTGATTCCGCACCTTATCCACCGTTTGCTGACGAAGACGCATCGGGCAATCGCACCGGATTTGAAATCGAACTCGGTAATGCGATTTGTAAAGCCATGGGTGAAACTTGCGTGTGGACCCCGATTGCCTGGGACGGCATCATTCCGGCTCTGAATTCGAAAAAAATTGACGCCATTTTCGCCTCCATGTCGATTACGGCAAAACGCATGAAAGTCATCGACTTTTCCGACAAATACTACAACACACCTGCCGCAATGGTCGCCCCCAAGACCGCAACCCTTGATGGCAGCCCCGGCAGCGTCAAAGGCAAAATTGTGGGTGTACAGGTTTCAACAACACATGCCGATTACGCCAAAAAGTATTTCTCCGACACTGCCTCCGAAGTGAAAACCTATCAGGCATTTGATGAGCACAATAACGATCTGGTCGCTGGCCGGGTTGACGTCGTTGTAGGTGACTCGCTTGCCTTCGCCGACTTTTTGAGTGGCGATGCGGGCAAGGCTTTTGAGATTAAAGCCTATCTCAATGACGAAGCGGTTTTTGGCAAGGGTGTTGGAATTGGTCTGCGCAAGAGCGATGGCGAGCTCCGTGCCAAGTTCAACGCAGCTATCGCCAAGGTCCTGTCCGACGGCACCTATGACGATATTGCCAAGAAATATTTCGACTTTGATATCTACGGCAAATAAGCCGACCTGGTTCACCCGGCGTCATATGGCGTCGGGTGAATGCATCTTAGCAGGACCGCCATACGTTGTTTGAAAGCCTCCAGCTACTGTGGATCGAACCACCCGGACGGGGGCTTACTCTGTTATCGGGGCTATTGAGTACGCTGCAAATCGCCTTTGGTGCCTATGCATTGGGATTGACGATTGGATTGCTCGGCGCGCTCGGCAAAATTCATGGACCCGCACCTTTACGATGGCTGTTGACGACCTATACGACGCTCATTCGCGCGGTGCCTGAATTAGTTCTTATTCTCTTGCTATATTATGCAGGAACATCGGCCCTCAATAATTTGCTGGAAAGTCTGGGATTTGATCCCATCGACATCAGCGGGTTGGTTGCTGGAATTGTTGTTTTGGGTTTCGTTCAAGGAGCCTATTCCACTGAAGTTATGCGCGCAGCAATGTTGGCGGTTCCCCGAGGTCAAACCGAGGCAGCTTTGGCTTATGGCATGTCTCGCACCCAGTCGATTTATCGCATTCTAATTCCAGCCATGATTCCGTTTGCCCTGCCCGGGCTGGCAAATCTTTGGCTGATTGTCACAAAGGACACTGCATTGCTGGCGGTGGTCGGCTTTTTTGAATTGGCATCCGCCACCAAAACCGCGGCCGGCAGCACCCGCAATTATCTGCTGTTTTACAGCGCCGCCGCAGTGATTTATCTGTGCGTCACCCTGATGTCGAACGTGGTGTTCGGCTGGATTGAAAGCCGCTATCGACGCGGTCAGGCAACGGCTTAGCTAGGAACAGATGATGGATTGGTCCTGGCTCCCCGAATATTCTGACAAATTGATTTCCGGCTTCTGGCTGACCATTCAGCTGTTGGTCATCTGCAGCTTTTTGGGATTTCTGCTGGCTGTACCGGTGGGGCTCGTACAGGTCACCGGTCCCAAATATCTATCTGTAATTGCCCGTGGATTCTGCACGGTGGTTCGCGGCACACCGCTGCTGATTCAGCTGTGGCTGATCTACTATGGTGTCGGTGAATTGTTCCCCGGCATCGAGGGCATTCGTGAATCTTTCCTCTGGCCGGTTTTGCGGGCTGCATTTCCCTACGCGGTGCTTGCCTTCACCCTATCGATTGCTGGCTATGTTGGCGAAGTCATGCGTGGCGCATTTGCCGGGGTGCCAAAGGGAGAACTGGAAGCCGCAAGAGCAATGGGCATGAGCCCGTTCAAGGTCCTGTGGCGTATCTGGCTGCCGCGCGCTGTGCAAAATGTATTTCCCACCCTGGCAGGCGAAGTTGTGTTGACACTGAAGGCTACGCCACTGGCAGCAACGATTACAATCTATGAACTGTTCGGGCGCAGCACCGAAGTACGCCAGGACACTTTCCTGGTATATGAACCGCTGCTATTGGTCGCCGGAATCTATGTATTGCTGACTGGAATAATCGTAGTGATATTCGGTTGGCTGGAAAACCGCATCCCAAAACCGAGTGTTGCATGAGCGCGATATTAGTGGCCGGCGTTGCCGTGCTCGACTTTGTTTTTCACATGGAAAATTTCCCGCGTGTTGCGGAAAAATACCGTGCAGATGGCGCCGCGATCAGCGGTGGGGGCAATGCCGCCAATGCAGCGGTCGCCATTGCCCGACTGGGGGGAGGCACCGAACTGGCCGCCAGGCTGGGGGTTGATCAAATAGCCGATATGATTGTGAGCGATCTTGAAAAAGAAAATGTCGGTACAGCACTGATCAAACAATATCCTGGATGTCGCTCATCATTCTCGTCGATATATATCGATGGAGAGGGCGAACGTCAGATCATGAACTATCGCGACAATCAACTACCCTGGGATGCCGACTGGATTGCCACATCAGCGCCTGACAACATGGTCGCGGCTCTCGCCGATACCCGTTGGCCCGATGGGGCGCTGGCGGCGATGCAATGCGCCAACGTCAGAGGTGTCCCGGGCATTATGGATGCAGAAGCACCGGTGCTGGAGGCCGAGCAAGCCGTCCACGCCGCAAGCCATGTGGCATTTTCCGCCCAGGGCGCCGTCGACTTTACCGGACAGCAGAATATCGATGAAGCCGCTTTGCGCGCCGCTGAAATACTCCCCGGGAAAGTCATCGTTGCCGATGGCGAGAATGGTGTGGTAATGGTGCAGGACCAGGTGGCACGTCGTTTTCCCGCCTTTGAGATTGACCCAGTCGATACGCTTGGAGCTGGAGATATCTGGCATGGTGCCTTTGCCTTGGCTCTTGGCGAAGGCATGAGCGAAGAAATGGCCATCCCATTTGCGAGCGCTGCCGCCGCGATAAAGTGCAGCCGAACCGGCGGGCGTGAAGGCGCCCCGTCCCGGCAAGAAGTCCTCCAATTCCTCAAGGAAAGAACATGAAAAATGCCGGAACGAACATGGAAGTATTTGGCCATCTCGAGGACGGAGAAAAGGTTCGCCGCGTGAAATTGACCGGTGGCGGACTAAGCGCAAATATTATGACCTGGGGGGCAACACTGCAGGACCTGAGGCTGGATGGCCATGCGCCACCTCTTGTGCTGGGCTTTGAAGAATTTGCCGACTATCCGGCTCATTCACCCTATTTCGGTGCAACAGTGGGACGCGTTGCCAACAGGATTGGCAATGCACGCTTTGATATAGACGGCACGACATACAAGACGGACCCGAATAACCTGGGCAAACACACTTTGCACGGCGGTGCAGCAGGGTATGGGAAAAGCAACTGGGAAATTGCTGATGTTGGCACCTCGCATGTTTATCTGACACTTGATGATCCGGACGGTTCATTGGGATTTCCGGGCAATTGCACTGTCACCTGCGATTATACGCTGAAGGATAATGGCTGTCTGCACGTCGCCTACACCGTGCGCAGCGATGCGCCGACTCCGGCCAATCTGGCGCACCATTCCTATTTTAATCTGGATGGTGGACCGGATTGCCGCGATCACGAGATTCAGATCCTGGCCGATCGGTACGTTGTTGTGGATGAAGAACTCATCCCGTCGGGGGAAATTTTGACCGTCGATGGAACCATGTTTGACTTTCGCGACCGAAAGTCCATCAACCGCGATCTCTCAGAAGGCACGATCTACGACAACAATTACTGTCTGTCCGATGCGCGCCGCGGATTGCAGGATGTTGCAACCGCCTATTCAAATGTGTCGGGGGTGCAAATGACAGTCGCGACAACCGAACCTGGTTTGCAATTCTACGCCGGACACAAGGTTTCCACACCGGTTGCAGGTCTCACGGGACGTAAATACGGCGCCTATTCAGGCTTCTGCATGGAAACCCAGAATTGGCCGGATGCGCCCAATCATCCAGGTTTTCCGGATTCAATCGTTCGTCCAGGTCAGGATTTACGACAGGTGAGCGAATATCGGTTTTCCCGGAACTAGAGCCCTAAAACCATGAGATTTTCAGGCAAGACAGCAGTTGTGACCGGCGGAGTTCAGGGGATTGGCTACGCCATAGCGCATCGGTTTTTGAGCGAAGGCGCGCAGGTTGTCATCGCAGATATCGACGACGAAAAAGGAGAAGTCGTCGAACAGGAACTCTCCAAGCTCGGTGATGTCAGCTATGTCAGCACCGATGTCGGAGAACGGTTGGACGTGCACAATCTCATCGCTGCGACCGTGGACACATATGGTGACATCGATATTTTGGTGAACAATGCCGGTATCGTCATCGGCGGAGATTTTCTGGAAATTTCTGAAGAAGATTTCGACACCGTAATGCGGGTCAATCTTAAGGGTACATTTTTGTGTTCTCAGGCGGTTGCAAAACTGATGGTAAAGCGTGTTGAGGACGGCGGCCCTGCAGGCTGCATCATCAATATGTCGTCGACTAACGCAAAGCTCGCAATTGCCTCTCAGATTCCCTACACGATCTCCAAGGGAGGTGTGCGTCAACTGACCAACGTACTCGCACAATATCTGGCGCCGCATGGCATCAGGGTCAACGCAATCGGCCCCGGCTCCATTGCCACTGAAATGCTTGACGAAGTAGTCTCCGATCCCGATGCCAGGGACAGAATACTTGCCCGCACTCCATTGGGGCGGATCGGTGAACCAGCCGAGATTGCCGCAATTGCCGCATTTTTGGCGTCACCAGATTCTGGCTATGTGACTGGCCAGACCATATATGCCGACGGTGGTCGACTTGGTCTCGCTTATACGATGGACTGACGACTGGCCGTCAGGTCAGTTTTTGAAGCAATGGCACCACCATTGGGGCAGATTCTGATCTGCCCCAAAACCAAATTGGAGCGGAAACTAACTCTCGGTTGTTTCAGCGCTCTCCCCCATTGATCCGAAATTCTTAAAGACGCTTTCCGCATCAAGCTGTTCGTCTTTTTGCGGGTCAGCCTCTGGTTCGACGATCTGGGTCTCTGAAGCTGGCAGTAGACCGTCTTCCGCAGCAGTTTCCTCCACCTGCGGCAGATATTTGGCAGCTTTGGCAACTTCAAAATCAAGATCGATCTGACTGCAAATGCCCAATGTAACCGGATCAAGTGGCTGCAAATTGGCTGAGTTCCAGTGGGTGCGATCGCGAATAGCCGAAATCGTCGATTTGGTTGTGCCAACCAGGCGAATGATTTGTGCGTCGCGAAGTTCGGGATGACTGCGTACCAACCACAAAATGGCATTGGGGCGGTCTTGACGGCGTGATACAGGCGTATAGCGCGGGCCCTTTTTCTTCAGTTCTGGAACCACAACCTTTGGCTCAAGCAAGGTCAGGCGCTTGTCCGGATCGGCCTCGGCCTCCTTGATCTGATCTCGGCTGAGCTGCCCCGTCTGGATTGGATCAAGACCCTTGATGCCTTGTGCAGAATCACCATCGGCAATCGACTTCACCTCGAGCGTGTGCAGATGGCACAACGCGCCGATCTGTTCAAAAGTCAGCGCCGTATTATCTACCAGCCATACGGCTGTCGCCTTGGGCATCAGGAGTTTGGTTGCCATAAATCAGGTTCCTTTGTTGGATGCGAAACACATCAAATACAAATCTTTCCCGTCTGCTCATCCGGTTTAGGGGATAAGCCGTGGAAACTGCCACGTTGTCGGGATTGAGCTGCATATACGCTTCAATCCGTGAAAATGCAAACGCTGTGTTCCCTAAAGCTGGCAAGCTTACGGTGCTTCCACTATTGTCCCCGCAGACTTTGTCGAAGCCCCGGAGGATGTCAGATCATGTTTGATGAAAACGAAGCCCAGTTCACCAGCCGTAACGAAATCACCTTGGGCTGCGACCTGTCGACCTTTTCAGTCGAAGACCTGGATGAACGGATAGCTTTGCTGAATGACGAAATTGAACGGTTAAGAAATGAAAAAGTTAAAAAGTCAAAAGATCTGAATGCTGCACACTCGTTTTTCAAGTCATGAGACTTAATACCCCGAAAGTTAACCAAATTAACCATTTGTTAAGCTTTATGGGCGTTAATAATAGCGGTAGTCCTCAAGACTTGATGATAGTTATATTTATCTAATCTTGAGTGAGCCTCCCTGTTAACTTTCAAGAGCCGCATGCGGCTCTTTTTTTGTCTGAGCGCCAGAAAACGGCCCTTTACCAAGTCGCCCTTCCCTTCTAGAAAGGCCGGGTACTTTGGCGGTGGAATTGGGAATGGATAAAGAACACGGCTCTAAAACCAGTGTTACACCAGTGCGTCTGGCCGATCACTTTGCCGCTTCGAGCAAGTTCCGTGACTTGTTTTCCTATGGCATGGATCTGGTTGAAGAAACCGCCGGTTTTCTGGATTCTGATGGCCGAGAAGCCGCCAGGCACCTGCCAAAGACCGCAGCTACTGTCTATGGCGCAGAATCAATGAGACTGACTACACGCCTGATGCAATTGGCCTCCTGGTTACTCTTGCAACGCGCCGTCGGAGAGGGCGAGATGACCACTGAACAGGTCATATCTGAAAAGAAGAACATCAAACTTCACCAGTTGAATACCCATATTGGCGGCGCTGGCTGGGACGACTTACCGCCAGAATTTGTCGATCTGGTCGAACGCTCTGTTTCCTTGCAACAGCGTATCCAGCGACTTGATGCAGAAATTTATGGAAGCGTCAGCAGTGGCGATGGTGATGGCGAAAGTAACACGTCCACCAATGAACCGCCTGCAGCCAACCATGTTGCATCCCAACATGCCCTGCTGGAGACAGCATTTGACCGCCGTTTCCAAGACTAAAACCGTCCACGGCGTCAAATTCTTCTGAGAGTCATTTCATATTAATTCGAGAATTGAGCTCTTGGGTTCAGTCGAACTTTGCAAAAGCTACTCGGGTCAATGCCCGGCCACTGAAACGATCTGCTCTGAGTGCAAATCGCGCCGCGGCAAATCCTGCAGAAAATACCCGCTTAGGAACAATCTGTTGGGTGCTCTGACGGTAATTAGGAGCCGTCAAGACAGCTCCAGGCCCGACTCGGGTAGATAGAGACACTGCCCATTTTTTGACTGAGCCACCATCCAGATCGCCAAGTCTCAAGGCATAAGCTTCATCACTAGCAGTTGTATCGCCACTGCTGGCAATTACTGCTGGCTGATCGTTACGGATTGGATTTATCGATGGCAAGGGGACCCGCAACCGGTTTGCAGAAGCAGCGATAAGATCTTCGCTGAGCGTCGGGCGCGACGATGGGGCCGTTGGGTCAACTGGCGTTTCAGTTTCAAATCTTGAACTATCTACCACCGGCTTGGGACGGCTCTTCGGCGGGTTAGGCGCAACCAGAAAATTTACGTTGCGGGGCGCAGATTGGGGAATTGCAGCAAGAGCCAGACGGGTTACCTGGGGCTGCTCAACTGATCGGCTGCCTGGATTATCGGCCGGTTTGCTCGGCACCGGAATATACTTCATCGCAGCAGCAAGCTTGCTGTTGCTCTGCAGTTCCGCAGCGGTTTCCGCAGGCGTCTGTATTCTACCGCGCGCCAATGCAGTTTCAATTCTGGATTTCAGTGCATCCACCTCTGGCTGAGCCTCAGTAGAGCCAACCAACTGCGGCGGCAAAGGCGACGATGATGGCGACGACGACGGCGACGGCGAAGCCTGTGGAATTTCAACGGATGGTCGTAGTGTATCTGGTATTGCAGCAGGAGCGGCCAACGCCAATTGCGTTGGAGCTTCAACGGTCTCTGGGGTGGACGGTGCGGCGGCCGCCAGTATCACGGCAGAATCGGCTACAGGAGATTGACGAGGACGCTGACGCGGCACAGCTATGCGCCCCAGATCGAGCTGCGCCTGAACGGTCTGATCTTCTTTCGGCTGTTTGCCAACCGCTTTATTCTCCAGCGAGAATGGGTCTGGCCCTTTAGGCTTAGGGCGTTTGCGCTGCAAGGAAGCAGCTTTGACAGGCTTTGTCAGTTTTGGTCGCTTCTCCGCACGGCGGCGGACGGCTGCGCCGCCCTCATCCTCGTCAGCACTGCTGGCCCGGTTGTTAAACAGACTGGCAAGAAGTGTCTTGCGAACCTTAGTCGTGCGCTTCGATCCGTCCGCGTTAAGCCCTCTTTTGAGATTTGCCCTGGCAACCCGGTAACCTTTAAGCGGCTTGCCGTTGGAGGGAACGTGAATGGTTTTGCCTTTGGGAAAAACCCGCGACAATTGCGAATGGCTCATCCGCGGCCAGTGACGCACACTGCCGGTATCCAAATGAACGAACGAACCCGCATAATAGCCAACTCCCCCGCGATGCGCCTTCAAACCGAGCGACCTGAGCTTGGCCACGCTGACGTCCTGCAGGAAAAAGTCCAACGCCTTGCCACGGGTATGCTGGCTTTTCTTGGCGACTTTCCTGCCACGCCTACGCAGCATGTTATTGGTGCGTGGTGATCTGTATCCCGAAATTACCTTGATTGGTTTGCGAGAACCACTCTTTTGATAAACTTCCCAAACCAGATCCAACAATGCCGGGTCCATTTTGGTCGGCTCCTTACGGCGCCAGTCACGCAAAAACCGGTTGGCCTTTTTCAATCCGCTGGGGACGTATCTGCCGTTTTTCTTAAAGGTGAAGGTCACACTTTCCCGGGTATGGGTAAAATACATCTTCAAGGTTCTGGTTTCGGCATTGGCCGAAGACCATGACGACGAAGATGACACAGCCAAAAACGAGACCAGGACGAAGTTGAATACTGCAAAATACCAAAAAACGGCGCGCTTCAACGCCATTGCGCTAACTGGCAATGTCGGGCCATTTTGGTGCTGAATCTCTGCCGAATTCATCGCGGATTAATCGTGCCTTCAATACAATGCAACGGTCAAAATCTGATCCGCTTTGTAGCCACCAAATTACTGCCGCATCATGGCGCAAAACTTGCCAACCAATTGCGGTGAATTAATGGCGCGCGCCATACTGCCCAATTCATGGTTAATATAGCGTTTCAACCGCAGATGAAAAGACGCGGTCAGAATTGTTCCATCAGGTACTGTATATACTTAACCAACGGGGAAATATAGGAAAATTACCTTACGCAACGGCACCCTTTGAAGCTTCGCGTGGTTCATTTGCATCGATACCCAGCTCTTTCAGCTTGCGATAGAGCGTCGACCGGCCGATCGCCAGACTGCGGGCAACACGCGTCATTCGGCCTCCATGGTGATCAATTGCAAATCGGATCATATCGGCTTCGACGTCCTCAAGCGTCCGCACATCGCCGTCACCGTCGAGAAGCGACAGCAGATCGCTATCCAATTGATCAACATTTGGTTCGGCAATGTTCCCTACCGCGCTCATCGGGGAATGGGACGGCAAATCCACGACTTTTGAGTCGCCTGAGCCGTTGCCAAATTCCATCCCCATGGCCATTGCGACCTGCGGGAACTCGTCCACCGTCAATTGTTGTGTGTCGCACAAAACAACGGCTCGAAAAATCGTGTTCTCCAGCTGCCTGATATTGCCCGGCCAATCGTAAGCCTCCAACATTGCAAGCGCATCGTGGGTAATGCCGGAAATATTGCGGCGACCTTCTTCAAGACAAATGCGTGCGGTAAAGTGCTGGACCAACGCAGCGATATCGGATTTTCGAGTACGCAAAGCCGGTACATTTATCGGAAATACGTGCAGGCGATAATACAGGTCTTCTCTGAAATGCCCTTCCTTAACCTGCTCCACCATATCGCGATTGGTTGCTGAAATCAGACGAAAATCGGTTTTTACCGGGCGCTTGGCGCCAACCGGATCAATTTCCCCTTCCTGAATGGCCCGAAGCAGTTTCACCTGCAGTTCCAGAGTCAGTTCCCCGACTTCATCCAGGAATAGCGTCCCCCCATCGGCTTCCTTGAATTTGCCAACATGCGACTGGGTCGCACCGGTGAAAGCTCCTTTTTCGTGCCCAAACAATATGCTTTCCGCCAGGTTTTCAGGTAATGCACCGCAATTGACTGTCACAAACGGTTTGCCCTGACGTTCGCTGGCTCCTTGAATGGCCTTGGCGAATACTTCTTTGCCGACGCCGGATTCACCTTCGATGAGGATCGGAATCGAGGTCCCAGCTCCGCGCAAACCCAGTTGTTTGGCTTTCTTCATGGCTGGACTTGCACCAATCATGTCGTCGAAAGTGAAGGTTCCCTGCGACGTCTTGCGGATCTTTTTGACCACCTGCTCCATTGCGCCGACTTTCAGCGCGTTCTGAACAGATATTTTCAACCGCTCCATCGACACTGGTTTGACGCAAAAATCTACGGCTCCGGCGCGCACAGCGCTGACAACCGTATCGATTCCTGCCTTTGAAGTCTGGACAATTACCGGAATATCGATCTGTTTGTCGCTCAACACATCAAGCACACCCATGCCATCAAGGCCGGGCATTACCAAATCCAGCACGATCAGATCAACTGCCGGAGCCTGGCCGTTTTGCAGTACATCCAACGCCTGTTCACCATCTTCGCTGGTAATAGCCCGATATCCCATCTTATTGACGGAATTTTCCAAAATCCGGCGTTGTACCGGATCATCATCCACGATTAGAATTGTCTGATTCATCTTGTCTGGCGACCCCGGCTTCCAAAATCTTCTGATCTCAAAATGGCACAACCCGCTGAATGGTGGCTTAATGGTGACGACTAATAATTCGTTAACGGTGTGGCATTCGACAATGCTAGGACCAATTTCAATGCTTCAACCAATGTCCGATACGGCAAGGAAATAATCATGTATTGCCCAACTCAATCTGCAGTAAAATCTGCTGTGGCCGGAACGACAGGCGCGGTTCAATCGGAATTTGGTTCGCTGCCAGAATGGAATCTCAACGATCTGTATCCGGGCAAGTCTTCGCAAGCGTTTCAACAAGACTTCGACAGTGCGGTCGAAAAGGCTCAACAGTTTGAAACCCGCTACAAGGGCAAACTGGCCGGCCTGCTGTCTGATGGTGGCGATGAACTGGCAAAATCGATTTCAGATTATGAAGTACTGGAGGAAGAACTTGGCCGGATTATTTCCTATGCCGGTTTGATTTATGCAGGCGATTCCGCTGATCCGGCAAATGGCAAGTTTTACGGCGACGTGCAGGAGCGGCTGACGGTTGCTGGCAGCCATCTTCTGTTTTTCACGCTGGAACTCAATCAATTGACAGATTCGGCAATAAAAAAGGCGATTTCTGCAAGCCAGGAACTGGCTTATTACCAACCCTGGCTAACGGATTTGCGGCTCGACAAACCCTACCAGTTGGAAGACCAGCTCGAGCGACTGTTTCTGGAAAAATCTTCCACCAGCGCCTCCGCATTCAATCGCCTGTTTGATGAGACAATGTCGGATCTGCGGTTCAATATCGATGGCGAAGAAGAGCCGCTGGCGATAGAACTCGTGCTAAATCGCCTTCAGGACAAGTCGGGCGAGGTGCGCAAATCAGCCTCCGAGGCGCTGGCCACTACGTTCTCGGAAAATATTCGACTTTTTACCCTGATCACTAACA
The DNA here is from genome assembly GCA_011087605.1 of Hyphomicrobiales bacterium. Taxonomy (GTDB): domain Bacteria; phylum Pseudomonadota; class Alphaproteobacteria; order Rhizobiales; family Rhizobiaceae; genus Pseudahrensia. Next base: position 34,441 of record JAALLE010000003.1, on the reverse strand, counting down.
CACTGGCCAAGGACAAACAGATCAGCGACAACTGGCGCGGTTTCGAAGACGTCGCTGAATCCCGCCACCTGGCAAATCGCGTTGAGCCACCGGTTGTTGATGCTCTGGTTGCTGCGGTCGAAGATGCTTTTCCACGAATATCCCACCGTTATTACAAGATGAAGGCCAAATGGATGGGCATGGACGTGCTCAATCATTGGGACCGCAACGCGCCGCTGCCGGAGGGGCCTCAACGAGTCATCCAATGGGACGAAGCAAGGCAGACTGTCCTGCAGGCTTATCAGGGGTTTGCCCCCTCCATGGCCGACATTGCAACAGAATTCTTCGATAAGAACTGGATCGATGCACCAGTCCGCCCGGGCAAATCCCCCGGCGCATTTGCCCATCCCACTGTGCCGTCGGCCCATCCTTACATCCTGCTGAACTATCAGGGCAAACCTCGCGATGTCATGACGCTGGCCCATGAACTTGGCCACGGGGTGCATCAGGTGCTGGCCGGTGGCCAGGGACCGCTCATGGCATCCACACCATTGACCCTTGCTGAGACGGCCAGCGTGTTTGGTGAAATGCTGACATTTCGCTCGCTGCTTGACCAAGCGGCTTCGGCGCAAGAACGCAAAGCCATGCTGGCAGCTAAAGTGGAAGACATGATCAACACAGTGGTGCGTCAAATTGCCTTTTATCTTTTTGAACGCAAAGTCCACGAAGAACGACGCAACGGAGAACTAACCAGCCAACAGATCTGCGACTGCTGGATGTCGGTGCAGGAATCCAGCCTTGGACCGGCTGTTCGGCTTGGCCCGGGGTATGAAACATTCTGGACGTATATTCCCCATTTCATCCACTCACCGTTTTACGTCTATGCCTACGCATTTGGTGATTGCCTGGTGAATTCCCTGTACTCAGTTTATCAAAATTCGGAAGCCGGGTTTCAGGAAAAATATTTTGACATGCTAAAAGCTGGCGGATCGAAGCACCACTCTGAGTTGCTGGCACCATTCGGTCTGGATGCCAGTGCCCCGGCTTTCTGGACGAAAGGATTGTCGGTGATAGAGGGCCTGATTGACGAATTAGAAGCGATTGATGTGGACTAAGTTTGTTCAATTTTACTATAGTTTTAATCAGATCAAGCCATAGTATAAGCTAGATTACCGTCCAGAACGGCAAAGCAGACCCGGAGTGTTAACATGCGCCACATTCAACTGATCTTAGTTTGTATGACTTCAATCGCCCTGCTGACAGCGTGTCAGACAAATTCGGGGAGTTCCAGGACCGGTATCGAAGGGTCTTTAACTCCTAACCCCAGCGCCGTGCTCAACGGCACCTGGCTTCCGACCGACGAAGCTGCAAAGGGCGTATATGAAGCAGATTTCAAGGGCGGTAAATTCATTTCGCGATCACCGAGTGGCGACAAACAACTGGCGATTGGAAAATACGTGATTGTTTCCGAGAAGGTCATCGACCTGGAATTTGTTGGGGCAGCAACCAATACCGCAGTGAAGGCAAAGTGTGACCGACTGACTGACGACACGATGTATTGCGTGCCAACGGTTGGTTCACCGTTCAATTTGAAAAGATCGTGATAATTCACCCTTAAGTGAGACAATATTTACAGCATTGTCTTGCCCAAACACACCGCGTTGGTCTATTTGTCTGGTAAGGATTTATGGCTTACGCCCCACCAATAAAGAGCGAAACTAATGGCTGATCAAACATATGAACTAAATGAAGAGGGCGCTCCGATGGACTACCCTCAGCATGAACAGACCTATTCGATGTTCCTGCTCCTCACCAAATGGGGCATTTTGTTTAACGTGGCACTTTTGCTGGCCATGGCAGTCGGGTTTTTCATGGGCGGCGGACTGGTTGGTGGAACTCTGGCTTTCATCGTCTTGATGATCCTGGCGAAAATTCTCGCCTAAGCTTTTCCAAGTTCACACATAGATCACCGGGGCCTGTTTAGTTGCCCCTTTTAATTGCGCGTGAAGCTAAATACCTGTCAGGCACCCCTGGTGCGTTTCATACCGTCTTTTGCCGGTCCATATCTTGGATCAAGAGCCGCGGCTCTGGCATAGCTCTTAAACGCCCGTTTCTTTTGGCCCCGTTGCTCGAAAACCAATGCCTGGTTTGTCCAGGCTTCCGCATAATTGGGATTCAGTTTCAACGCGGTGTTGAAATCATCCAGAGCATTGTCAAGCGCGCCCATTGCCAGATACGAAAGGCCGCGGCCGTTATACGGTTCCGGGCGCTGGTCTTCAAACGACAGAGCCTTTGAAAAATCTTCTATTGCTGCCGAATGGTTTCGCTGACGCTGCAATAGCAGGCCGCGTCGGTGATAGGCTCGGGGATTGGTTGTGCCCAGTCGGATAGCGCGCTGATAGTCGCGCAGCGCTGATTGGGGCCTGTTGGCCTGGTCATAAACATCGCCACGGCCAATATAGGCTTCTGAATAATTCGGGTTAATCGCCAACGCCGCATTATAATCCCGCGCTGCATTTTTGTATTTGCCGGTATTCTTATACATCAGCGCGCGGTTGGAATAGGCTTGGTAAAACCGACGGTTCAGGCTGATTGCCCGATTGAAGTCTTCCAGTGCCTCATCATAAAGCCCGGCCCGCCCATAGGCCGACCCACGCACGTTATAAGCTTCAGGATCATTGGGATTACGCTCAACAACTCTGGTCAAGGATGAAATATTTTCTTCCGACCCCTGCTCTTTTTCAATGCTCAAACCGCGCGTCGTATTGGAAGTGGTGCAACCGCTCATCATCACTGCAGCTGCCAAAGCGCCGGTGACAATCAACCATCGGAAGTTATTTGACATTTGTAGTTCCCGCCCTCTTCGGCAATTTGGCAACTCAATCACTTTGAATTTTCAGCACCAAAAAGTCCTACCCAATATGCTGACATACGAAAAGGGCGCCCGATAACAAGTCGGCCACCCCCTTAACTGATATATCCGAATTTCGGCGAAACCGCGGCGACATACCAAGACGCCAAACAGGACTTCGAATGAGTTTGAACTAACGGGAAGGCTTTCCCGGGATCAAACCTTCACGCTGCGCGTGTTTGCGTGCCAATTTGCGCGCACGGCGCACAGCTTCAGCCTTTTCACGGGCACGCTTTTCAGAAGGCTTTTCATAAAAATTCCGCAGTTTCATTTCACGAAATACACCCTCACGCTGCAGCTTCTTTTTAAGAGCGCGGAGAGCTTGATCAACATTGTTGTCACGAACGACGACTTGCACGGGCTTTTCCCATCATTACGATTGTATTTTCAGAGATCTGGTTTGTGCTCAGAAATATTAGAATCTGTGGGCAACAACCAAGGCTCTCGGAACCCACAAGGGAACCGACTGACCCTGATTTACTCAAACTGCAGGACTTTGTCCAGTATTGATTTTGTTGTTGCGAAGGAATTGTCGGGCCAGAGCCGTTCACGCTTAAATAAGCCGTGTCACATGCCCCATTTTACGACCGGGACGGGCCTCGCTTTTACCATAGAGTGTGACCTGCGAAGCCTGTTGCGACAAATATGTAGCGATTTGCGTGCCCTCATCACCAAGCAAATTGATCATTTCACAATCATGGTAACGCTGAACAGAGCCCAACGCATGGCCAGATATCGCCCGAATGTGATTCTCAAACTGCGAAGTCGCGCAGGCTTCACGGGTCCAATGGCCGGAATTGTGCACACGCGGAGCGAACTCATTGATCAGCAGGCCGTTGTTGGCCAGAAAAAACTCCACCCCGATGACACCCACATAATCCAGCGCGTCCAACAATGTGACCGCCATGCTGCAGGCTCGTTGTGCCAGTCCGTCCTCTAATGCGGCGGGCACCGTTGAGCGACGCAAAATCCCCGCTTCGTGAATGTTGGTCGATGGGTCGTAAGCACAGGTATTCCCATCGGTCGAACGGCCGGCAATCACCGAAAATTCACTGACAAAGTCAATCAACCGCTCCAGCACGAATGGTCCGGTTCCCAATTGCTCCAGAACGGACTGCGCCTCGTCGACGGAAACATCTGCTGAGGCAAACACATGCTGGCCTTTGCCATCATATCCAAACCGGCGGGTTTTCAACACGCCACCACCAAATTGCTGCAGTGCTTCAACCAGGTCCGTTGGAGCCTCAACATTGTGGAAATCGGCAACTTCTAGTCCTGCCTGTTGCAAAAACTGCTTCTCCAGCAAACGGTCCTGAGAAACCTCCAATGCTTTGGCCGGTGGATAAAGCGGCACACGGCTGGTTAGATGATCGGCTGCTGAAAGCGGTACGTTTTCAAATTCGTATGTCACGACATCACAGGCATTTGCCAATTCCGCCAGGGCAGATTCGTCATCATAAGCTGCGACAATATGTCGATTGCAGGTTTGCGCCGCAGGACAATCCGCCCCCGGTTCAAGCACAATTGTGTGGAAACCCAAACGCGCCGCGCTGGACGCCAGCATGCGAGCCAGTTGCCCGCCACCAATAATGCCAATGGTTGAATTTGGGGACAGCGATGCTGTCAGAGTCCTGGCCTTAGTCAACCGGCACCTCCCCCACGGCGTCGGTTTGAGCACTGCGATGGGCCTCCAGTCTGTTGGCCAATTTTTCGTCCGACAACGCCAAAACTGCAGCTGCCAGCAAGGCGGCGTTTGCGGCTCCCGCCTGGCCGATGGCCAATGTGCCCACGGGTATGCCGGCAGGCATCTGCACGATGGAGAGGAGACTATCCTTGCCGGACAAGGTCCTGGATTGAACGGGAACTCCGAACACAGGTAATGGCGTTAAGGCAGCCACCATTCCCGGAAGATGCGCGGCCCCGCCTGCACCAGCAATTATCACTTTGAATCCATTGTCTTTTGCAGACTTGGCAAAGGCTACCATGCGATCTGGAGTGCGGTGGGCGGATACGATCCTGGCTTCATAATTGACCTCAAGCCGATCAAGAATGTCGGTGGTGTGTTTCATTGTCGCCCAATCCGATTGGCTACCCATAATGACGGCGACTGTGGGTCTGTCCGCGGTCATGCGATAATGTCCGGAATCAAGGTTGATTTAACCACGGCAATTCGATCCTTCAATTCAAGTTTCTTCTTCTTCAAACGCTGAATTTGCAGGGGGTCGCAGCGCTGTGCGATCATTGCATCGATTGCAGCGTGATAATCATCATGCTCAAGCTGCAATCGGGCCAGCTTCATTCGCGCCTGCGCTTGGTCTTGATCATCGTTCATGATTTGCGTCCTCTGTAAGAGGCACTTCTAGCCGCTCCCACGCCCAACGCCAAGCCCGAACCAGATATCCCCAAAACCATTCACAAGCTGGTCAATATTGCCGCCGAATTCTCGACACGGATGCTTATTTGTGACAGCATTGTCACTGCTATGTATCAACATGAACGAGAGGAAACTCATGACCGTAACTGCGCATGTCGAACAACTTAAGCAACGCCACCAATTGTTGGAAACTGAACTGGCCAATCTGACCTCGAGCCCATCCTCAAGTGATGCCGAGCTGGCTGAGATCAAGCGCAGAAAACTCAAGCTTAAAGATGAAATAGCGCGGTTGAACGCTACGGGCTGACCACCGGACTAAGACGCACAAAATATCTATAAAATAAGGCCTTGTGCAGGAAGCGCGTGCACTTTATGCCGTGCGTATGCCTGAGCAGAGCCAACTATCCCCATTCGACAGATGCAGGCTGGTCCTATGTATGGGGCCAGAAGAAATGTCGCATTTCACCCCATCCCAGTTTTCTGACCTGCTCGCAGCTGGTGATGTAGCAAGTCTAGTATTTTCGCCCGCCGACTTGGACGAATCACTCTTCCAGAAAATGGTTGAACCTCTGATCAAGTTAGCCCAGGAGATGGGTATCGCTTCAATTATCGCCGATTACAGCCGCATCGCTGGCAGGGTAAAGGCGGACGGATTGCAATTGGGCCAAGATCTAGCTGCGCTCAAGGATGCAATTGATAAATTATCCCCCGGCATGATGGTTGGCGCGGCTAATGTGAAAACTCGTCACAACGCTTTGAACATTGGCGAATTGCAACCGGATTATCTGATGTTTGGCAAGCCTGACGGTGATATTCGCCCCGAACCGCACCCGAAAAACCTCGCTCTTGGCCAGTGGTGGTCCGAAATGGTCGAAATTCCCTGTATTGTTATGGGTGGAAGCGATATCGAATCTATCGTAGATGTTGCCAAAAGCGGAGCGGAATTTGTTGCATTGCGGGCGGCCATTTTTGCGCCAACCCCAGATTCAAATGAACACTCCACCGCACCCGACAGGGTTCGTCATGCCAACCAGTTGTTGAACGACCATGCACCACGTTTTGAAACCATTGAAGACTAAGCTGGTTCTGTCCGGTTTCGTGGTGCTGCAGATATTTGCTGCAGCCCAAGAGCCTGTCCTCGCAACTGAATCAACATTCCGCTTCACAAAGCCAATTGACGGCCCTCAACTTCCTGCGCCAATTTCAGGGCCCGATGCCAATGCTGGGGATCCAATTGTCGATGATTCTCCCAAGACAAACCCCGACTATGCCTATGGTGCCTACCAGAGAGGCTATTATCTGACAGCGCTGGAAATGGCGCTACCAAGAGCAGAAATCGGTGACCCGGCAGCACAAACGCTGATTGCTGAACTGCTATGGAAAGGTCTCGGGATCGCCCGTGATCGCAAAAAGGCGGCCAATTGGTATCGGTTTGCAGCAAAGGGTGGCGGCCGTGCGGCTCAGTTTCATTATGGCAACCTGCTGCTGCAAGGTGAATTTGTTGAATTGGACTTGAAGCTGGGGGAGGACTATTTGCGCAAAGCGGCTGATGCCGGGCACCCGCGGGCGCAATTTAACCTGGCACAGATTATCACTTCCCGTCGCCCGACCTGGAGCGGTTTCCAAAGCGCATTGCCGTTTTACAAAGCTGCAGCCAAGGCCGGTATTGCAGATGCGCAATATGCGCTGGCAAATATCTATGCCGAAGCCAAGGGGGTAAATTTTTCCGATGAAGAAAAAGCCCGGTCCTGGCTGAAAAAATCAGCGCTTGGCGGGCTTGATACGGCCCAGGTTGAGTATGGGGTTTGGCTGGCTAATGGACGTGGTGGCGACAGCGACAAAGTCCAGGCTCAATTTTGGTTCACCCGGGCGGCCGTGCAGGGCAATGTCGTGGCGCAAAACCGATTAGCGCGCATTCATGCCTTTGCCGATGAGGAAAAAGTTGACCTGATCCAAGCTGGTGCCTGGTATATTATTTCCCGCCGGGCAGGTTTTAGCGACCCCGAACTGGATCGGATGTTTCAGGCTTTGCCTGAAATCGACAAGAAACGTGCGATTGAAGCCGCCAATCAACTGACAAAAGGCCTTGCTCGAATTGCAAAGGGCTAGTTCGTCGTCATCAACGCCTTGAACCTTGGGCAAAAGTGTGATCAATCCCCGATCGAATACTTGCGTTGTTCCGGCAACTCACAATTCACCCTTCACATCACGCCGACCATTTTGAAGCGGCTTAACAGGATCGAGAATCAATTATGGCCCGCTCTGCGCTACTCAACGTGATGGTCAATGCCGCCTCAAAAGCAGGTCGGTCCCTGACCCGAGATTTCGGTGAAATTGAAAACCTCCAGATTTCTGTGAAGGGGCCGGCTGACTTCGTTTCTCAGGCTGACCTAAAGGCCGAAAAGACTTTGCGCGACTCGCTCAACAAGGACCGTCCGGGATATTGCTTTTTGATGGAAGAAGGTGGCGTCGTGGACACAGGTTCCGACCATCGCTGGATTATCGACCCACTGGACGGGACAACGAACTATTTGCACGGCAATCCGTTTTTTGCGGTCTCGCTTGCACTGGAATCTGCCGGTCAGCTGGTTGCCGGTGTCATTTACAACCCCATCACCGAGGAGTTGTTCACAGCCGAAAGAGGTCGCGGAGCATTTGTCAATGATCGCCGCATGCGTGTGGCCAACCGATCTTCGCTGGATGAATGTGTGATCGCCACTGGTATTCCAGCCCTCAATAAAAAGGGCCATGGCGTAGCGCTGTTTGAACAGCGAAACATCATGAATCAAACCGCCGGAGTGCGGGCTACAGGTTCAGCGGCATTGAATCTCGCTTATGTGGCTGCTGGTCGATTCGACGGATATTGGGAAGACGGACTTTCCGCCTGGGATGTCGCTGCGGGCATGTTGATGGTGCGTGAAGCCGGTGGATTTGTCTCAGAACCTGATCCCCAAGCTTCAATTTATGAAACCGGACGCCTGGTCGCCGGCAACGATGCCATTCATGGCAAATTGCGTGGGATAATAAACCGCCCGCTGCCTGAAGGCATGTCACGCGGCTAAGTTGCTATTGCACAAAAATAACATGCTTTTGGAGCGCCTTGTTTTCCGCCCATTCTTGTATTCAACTGCCGGTCAATTTGCGGTACATAGGGCTGAGGTGATTTGTTTTGCCGTTCGCCCAATCATTCCCGTTTGCCCGGGACAGAACCGAACGACCCGCTAATCGGATGATTGGCAAGCATGCTGGCGCTTCGGCGCCGTAAAAGGAGCTTCTTTCGCATGGCGCGTGAATACGACCCCCACAAGCTTTCTTCTCCCCGGGTATATCTGTTTTCAATGCTGATATTTATCGCATTGGTCGCATTCCTTGTGCTGATTCTGAATCGCCAGATACTTGAAAACTTTTCGACCAATCCGGGTTTGAACGGTCTCATATTGGGCGTGTTGCTGGTTGGCATAATATTGGCTTTTCTGCAGGTGGTCCGGCTAATGCCGGAAGTTGCCTGGGTGAATTCGTTTCGCCGCGGGCAAGCCGACGAGCGGCGGCGAAAACCGGTGCTGCTGGCGCCGATGGAAGCCATGCTGGGGGACAATTCCGATGTTGCCCTGTCGACCGGATCGACCCAATCCATTCTGGATTCAATCGGCAACCGGCTTGACGAGCGACGCGAAATCTCTCGCTACCTGATAAGCCTGCTGGTGTTTCTTGGTCTGCTGGGCACGTTTTGGGGTCTGTTGAGCACTATCGGCTCGATTGGTGATACAATTGGCTCGCTGAATCCCAATTCCGGCGATACCAACGATATTCTGGATTCCCTCAAATCGGGTCTGCGCGCGCCGCTTGACGGCATGGGCACGGCATTTTCTTCCTCGCTATTTGGCCTTGCAGGTTCGCTGGTATTGGGCTTTCTCGACCTGCAATCGGGACAAGCACAAAACCGCTTTTATCTGGAACTTGAAAACTGGCTGTCTTCGGTTACCGATTTGAACAGTGATTTCCAGGCCGCCGCCAGCGGTGGCAAAGACGTCACCCAGGCAATGGAGCGGATCGCCAGCCAGGTTAAAGAAGGTGGTGGTGGCGCCAGGACAACCGCCGCGATGGCCAGCCTTGCTGAAGGTATACAGGCACTCGTCAAGCACATGCGCAGCGAGCAACAACTGATCCGCGATTGGGTTGAATCCCAAAGCAAATCGCAAAATGACGTCAAGAAATTGCTGGAGCAACTCAACCGCAATTTAGAAAAACCGAGCGCCCCGCGCGCCCGCAAGCCAAAGGACGGTAGCTAGGTCATGGCGCTGAGTCGCGCGCGCAAACGAGGCGCAGATCGCGTCGATTACTGGCCGGGGTTCGTCGATGCCCTGTCCACATTGTTGCTGGCAATCATGTTTCTGTTGTCAGTATTTGTGCTTGCGCAATTTATCCTCAGCCAGGAAATCACCGGAAAAGACACGGTGCTAAACCGTCTGAACAGCCAGCTTAACGAGCTGACAGCTCTGTTGTCGCTGGAAAAGTCGGCAAATCAGGATTTGGAAGATCAGATCAAGACTCTCACTGCCAGTTTGACAAGCAGTAAGGATGAACAGACCCGACTTGAATCGCTGCTGGCGCGCGGCGCCGGCGCCGCCAGTACTGCTCAGGATCGGGCCGAGATACTCTCTGATTCACTTGATGATGAGCGCAAAATAACCCGCAGGGCATTGAATCAAGTTAGTCTGCTCAATCAACAAATCTCTGCGCTGCGAAAGCAAATTGCCGCCTTGGAAGACGCCCTGGATGCGTCGGAAATCAAAGACCGCGAAAGCTCAACCAAGATTGCCGATCTTGGAAAACGTTTAAATGTGGCGCTGGCCAAACGAGTTCAGGAACTCAACCGTTATCGCTCGGACTTCTTTGGACGGTTGCGTGAAATTCTCGGTGCCCGCGACGATATCCGCGTGGTTGGCGACCGATTTGTTTTCCAGTCAGAAGTGCTGTTTCCATCTGGTGGTGCCCAGTTGAACGAGGACGGTCTCGGGGAGATGACCAAACTGGCTAAGGCCCTGATTGAGCTGGGCAAGGAAATCCCCGATGAGATCGACTGGGTGCTGCGAGTTGATGGCCATACCGACAATATTCCGCTGAGCGGCAACGGGCGCTACCGGGACAACTGGGAATTATCGTCAGGCCGCGCAACGTCAGTGGTCAAATATCTGGTTTCCGAAGGAGTGCCGTCCAAACGTTTGGTGGCCGCCGGATTTGGAGAGTTTCAGCCACTGGACCCTGAGGATTCTCAGGAAGCGCGCGATCGCAATCGCCGCATTGAATTGAAACTGACCGAAAAATAGCTCCACTTTCCCTAGAGTCGAGAGATCCATGACATCGAATTTTGCCGTTTATCCGAGTCTGAAAGATAAAGTTGTCTTCATAACCGGCGGTGCGTCCGGCATTGGTGCCGATATGGTCCGCGCATTTGCTGAACAAGGCGCCAAGATAGGATTTGTCGACATCGATGAATCAGGCGGGGCCGCACTCAGCAAACAGCTTGGTGCCAATGTGGCATTTGAAACTTGCGATCTGCGCAATATCGAGCAATTGAAATCGGCCTTTGCCAATCTCGCCGACCAACTCGGTGATGCAACTATTCTTGTCAATAACGCGGCCCGCGATGACAGGCATGGTTGGCAGGAGGTGACGCCTGACTATTGGGATGAGCGCCTGGGTTCCAATCTGCGGCACCAGTTTTTTGCCATTCAGGCTGTTGCGCCGGGCATGATTGACGCAGGTGGCGGATCAATCATCAATATGGGGTCAAACTCGTGGTGGGAAGCAGGAGGCAACATGCCCGCCTATACGACCTCCAAGGCCGCCGTACATGGTTTGACCCGCACCATGGCCCGCGACCTGGGCGAACACCGCATTCGCGTCAACACCGTGGTGCCGGGTTGGATCATGACAGCACGGCAAAAAGAACTTTGGGTGACAGAGGAGAGCATCGAAAAGCATCGCGCCCGACAATGTTTGAAAGACCTCATTGACCCCATTTATGTAGCCCGCATGGTGCTGTTTCTGGCGTCCGATGACGCCGCCATGTGCACTGCCAATAATTATATGGTGGAGGCCGGATCAATTTGAGGAAAATCTTGGGGGAAAACCATGAGCGGGGAATTGGCTCTCAGTAAGTTGTTACAGACACTCACGACCAAGCTGGTTGATGGCGTTTATGTGTTTGTCACCCTTGCCGAAGATGCAGTGCCGGAGGATTTGTCCCCACGCATGATTTTTCAGGAGTCGGAAGGGACGACGCTGATCCTGCTGCAATCGCAAGCCGAAGCCCACGGATTGGACTACGAATTTCCCTGCCGGATGATCACGCTCAACGTGCACTCATCCCTGGAGGCGGTCGGCTTTATTGCCCATATTGCGACCGAACTCGCCCGACATGACATGGGTGTAAACCCGGTCTCCGGTTTTTATCACGACCATCTGTTTGTACCGAACGGTCGCGAGGGCGACGCAGTTAGAATATTGGAAAAAATGGCACAAACTGCTCGCAATGCCTAACGCGGTTTACGCTGCAAGCTCGGTTTCAAACTGCAGTTTCGCCAATCGGGCATAAATGCCTTTTTTGGCCACCAGCTCTTCGTGAGTGCCTTCCTCAACAAACTGACCACCATCCATCACCATGATGCGGTCGGCTTTCAAAACCGTCGCCAGGCGATGCGCAATGACAATTGTCGTGCGGCCAACCATCAAGCCATCAAGAGCTTTTTGAACAAGCTTTTCACTTTCTGCATCGAGCGCACTTGTCGCCTCATCAAGCAACAAAAGCGGTGCGTTTTTCAAAATAGCACGGGCAATTGCAATGCGCTGACGTTGGCCGCCCGACAGAGTAATCCCCCGCTCACCAACAATCGTTTCATAGCCGTCTTTCAGCTGCGTGATGAATTCATCTGCCAAAGCCAGCTTTGCGGCTTCCACGACCTGTTGATCAGTCGCCTCTGGCAATCCAAATCGAATGTTATCGGCAGCCGACATGGCAAATATCGTCGTGTCCTGAGGTACCAGCGCAATGCGACGGCGGACCTCCTGAGGTGATACCTGCGATATATCGACATCATCCAACATCACCTCACCATCGGTCGGGTCGTAATAGCGAAGTGCCAGGTTGAACAGGGTGCTTTTGCCGGAGCCTGAAGCTCCCACGAGTGCAACGGTCTCGCCGGGTTTAATCGCAAGATTCAAGCCATCGACAATCGGATAATCAACTCTGGTGGGATAGGCAAATGAAGCGTTTTTGAACTCAAGCGCACCAATCGCCTTATCCGGCAAGGCAAGCGCATTTTCCGGCTCGGCAATTTCCGGATCGGTATCCAGCAACTCGCTCAGCCGTTCTGCGGCCCCTGCTGCCTGAGACAATTCTCCCCATACTTCTGACAAGGCGCCCAACGCACCGGCCGCCATCACGGAATAGAGCAGAAACTGTCCCAGCAGGCCCGGACTCATGGAGCCTTCGAGCACCGCACCTGCACCAATCCACAAGACCCCAACTACGCTGGAAAAAATCATGAAAATGGCAAATGCCGTCAAAAAGGCCCGTGCCGCAATGGACGAGCGGGCAGCCTCAAAGGCTGCCTCCACCGCATCGGAAAACCGGCCAGATACCAGTTTTTCATTGGTGAATGCCTGTAGTGTGCGTACAGCCGATATGCTTTCAGATGCATAGGCTGTTGCGTCTGCCAGTTTGTCTTGAGCAAATCTGGACTTGCGCCGCACATTGCGGCCAAATGCAAATATCGGCAGCACAATCACAGGAATCGCTGCCAATACGATAAATGACAGGCTCGGACTGGTATAAATCATGCCGAACATGGCACCGATGATCAGCACCACATTGCGCAGAGCCATTGAGGCGGTTGCTCCAGCGGCACTTTTGATCTGCGTCGTATCGGCCGTCAGTCTTGAAACCAGTTCACCGGTTTTTGCCGTATCGTAGAAATTGGCAGACAGATTGGTCAGATGTGTGAAGACTTCACGGCGCAGGTCTGAAACGACCCTCTCGCCCAACCAGATGACAAAATAATAGCGCATTGAACTGGAGATCGCGAGCAAAGCGGCGATGGCGAACAAAGCATAGAAATAGTTATTGACGAACGAGGTATCGGCCTTGCTGAAGCCATTATCAATCATCGAGCGAACCGCCAGCGGCAGAGACAAAGTTGTAACGGCTGCAAGAGCAAGGAAAATCAGCGCCCCGACCACATGGGACTTGTAGCGCCACAAATAAGGCATCAGGCGGCCCAGCGGCTTCAGACCTGTGCGGTCCTTGGTTTCACCAGTTGTTTGATTGCTCACGTTCGGCCTACTTACCTTCTTGTCTTGCCTGAAACCTTCATGTATAGCCTGCGGCAAGAAATTCAAAGATGCTAATGATGTTCTCACCACAAGGTGACAAAATTACCATCTTTATTATCAAAAACAGTCCGGCACACATGTCCTCCCTTCGAGAGCATGGTCCGGCGTTAAAATCAGGACGAAGACGATGAAAGCCGATATCCATCCAGATTACCATACCATCAAAGTGGTGATGACTGACGGCACTGAATATGAAACCAAATCCACCTGGGGCAAAGAAGGCGATGTCATGAACCTCGACGTTGATCCAACTTCCCATCCGGCATGGACCGGTGGCGGCGGCCAGGTACTGGACCGCGACGGTCGTGTTTCCAAATTCAACAAGAAATTTGGTGGCCTGGGCCTCTAATCCCTTCTACCAATGCAATACACATAAGACTCGCCCGGCTGTCCGCGGCGGGTTTTTTGTTGTCCAAAATTGTCCCTGTTAACGGCCAAGCCATTCCAGAATTGCTGTATTGACGGCTTCCGGCGCTTCAATCGTCGCCAGATGACCAGCACCTTCAATGATTTCCAATGAGGCACTTGGGATCAGATCTGCCATTTCCCTGTGCCACTCCGGCAAACAGAGAATGTCCAGGCTTCCACACAGAACCAGCGTGTGGCCCTTATAGTGTGGCAAGTGTTCGCGGGAACTAACGCGTGTCATCAATGCGTTTTGCTGGCGCTCATAGGCCGCAAGCCCATGGCCTTCCGCCATGGCAACGGCAATATCGATCATGGCAGGCGTTTGATTGGCCGGCGCCAGATAAAGACTGGCCAGTTCCTGGCGGGTTAATCCACCAACACCAATACGACGTGCATCTTCAATCTGGCGGTGACGGTTTGCCCGGCGTTTCTCATCATCTGAGCCTGGATTAGCATCCAAGATGGCCAAACGCTCGACCCGTTCGGGAGCCCAGCGAGCCATGTTCATCGCCAATGCGCCTCCCATCGACAGACCCGCAAGTGCAAACCGCTCAAACTGCGTCTGTTCAAGAACAGCCACAGACATGGCTTCAAGCGTGTCATAGGCTCCAAGATTTGGCACTTCGGCGGGATAAATTCCTTCAAGGGCGACCAGTTGTGGAGCAAAAAGTTTCCGATCACACAGCAGGCCGGGCAGAAAGATCACTCCGTCAAACGGGCCCGGGGCCGCAGCAACCTCAGACACGGGCTGAAGCCAATCCAGCGCCTTCGCTGAGAGTTGCCAACTTGGCGTAGGCGATTTCGGGATCAACCGACCCGAAGCCGGCAAAAGTGCCGAAGCCACAATCGGAACCGGCGATCACCCGGTCTGATCCGACAATATTGGCAAACCGTTCAACCCGCTGGGCGACGACTTCCGGGTGCTCAATGAAGTTCGTTGTTGTATCAACCACGCCGGGCATCAGGATTTTGTCTTCGGGTATTTCGGACTTGCGATCTCGAAACACCGTCCATTCATGAGCATGTCGGGGATTGGAGGTTTCAAACAACACGGTTCCCGCCTTGGCCCGCATCAGGGTTGGGAACACCGTGTCCATGTCGATGTCACAGCAATGTGGCCCCTCATAATTGCCCCAGCAAATGTGAATGCGCACCCGATCAGGTGAAATATTTTCCAACGCATGGTTCAGCACCTCAACATGCATGTCGGCGATTTTAAGAAAATCTGCGTCGGACAAATCGGTAAACAACATATGGCGCGACAGGGCCAGGTCCGGGCAATCGAGCTGCAATTGCAGTCCCGACGCTACGATGGTTTCATATTCCGCCCTCATGGCATTGGCGAGTGCCTCAAGATATTTTTCACGCGTCGGGTAATGAACATTTTGCAAAAACAAGGAGATGACACCCGGAGAGGCGGCATTCATAAAACCGCGATCAACCCCATGTTTGGCCATTGCTGCCTTCAGATTTGCTATGTCTTTGTTCAGTTCGTCCTGTCCCTTGGACACAACATCGCCGGTGCATTGAGGGCGAGCATATTTGGGTGTTCCACCACTGTCGGCCAATCGCTCAAGGAAAGTTGGAAACATTTTAAGATCGGCCGGCGCATTGCGATCGCTGTCACCGGAAAACCCGGTATATCGATCCTTCACGTAAGTTGCGTAGGAAATTTTTGACGTCTCGCCATCGGAAACGATATCGATGCCCGCCTCAACCTGACGGCGCACTGTTTCATCCACCGCTTCAGTCATCGCCGCATCGAATTCAGCGGCCTCGAAGGGCTGTTCCTTCTCACGCGCAAAGATGAAATCAACGACCTTTTGTGTTCGGGGCAGTGAACCAACATGGCTGGCTGAGATTTTGGTCATTTTGCATACTCCAATGCCGGGCCACACATAATCTGTGGCCAAAATGGTTAGTGCAGATCTGTCGCCGTTGGTCCCGCTGGATCATCGGTGTTGATCACACGAAACATGCTACAGGTTCCGGTCATAGTGGGAACCAGCTGATAGGAACTACCCTGTGGTATGGCGCAGGTATCGCCTGGTGCCAGGGTCGAGCTCGATCCATCGCATTCCAACCGCCAATAGCCCTCGTGGATCAGCAGAATATGGTGGCGACCATCCCCACCTTGCGGGCCGCTGAGAGAGTTGCGGGCGATAAATTCGACCTCAAATCCCGGTTTGTCGCAAATCAATGCGCTTTCACCAATAATTTGCGCAGGTCCGCTGGCAGCCAGCGCCATCATATCCTGATAGCGGCCCACATATTCGGGCACGACTTGTTCAACCGGCACTTCGGGATAATTCTTCAATTGCTGATCTGTTAGCAGCGCCATCGGTGCAACACCTTCGGGCAAAGATTGGCCTTTTTGGGTGTCAAAGAGCTGGCCGGTTTCGGCCAGGACAAGACCATGATCGGTTGCATCCTGGATTACCTGCGGCGCCCAGATCACGCCCCCACCGGCATCGTCGCCTCCCAGGACCGCCATGATCATGCCGTAGTCGGTGCCAATATTTTCGAAGCCGCGGAAAATCCCGGTTGGAATATTGAAGATATCGCCTTCTTCCAGCACCACTTCTCCGGCCGTTCCATAGCGTCCCCAAAAGAAGCGCCAGCGGCCTTTGTGCACATAAAAAACCTCCGCAGTGCGGTGGCTGTGCAGCGAGTTTCGACATTTTGGTGGCTGACCTGCCGCGCCGATATTAAAGCCCGGGGTTTCTGCTATATGGACATGCTGATCTGGCGATTCCGACACGCCACCACCAATGATTGTGAAATTTTCCTTTTGATCACTGCCGGGCGTATGAGCGTCGATAAAGGCCGTTTTACAAGGCACCAGATCACCGTAACGAACAATGCGTGCTTCCATTTCTTGCGGGGTCATGAAAGCTCTCCACTTTGCATTAGTATCTGTTTCCAAATTGCAACTTCATCATACAGGGCATATTCGCGGCGGATGCCTTCACCATTGGCACCAAACGGTCCGAACTCGGCATGGCACATGCCCATAACGTGAACCTGCGCACCGGTGGGCTTGCCAAATGTGCCCCATCCGGAATGAATACCGTCGAGCGACCAACGGACCGCCGCGCGCGGAGATAACATGCCTCCATCCATGCCGATCTGGTGGTGAATCTTGAACTCCGCATCCGGAAAGGACGAGCGCAAGCCCAACCAGAATCCGTTTACCGATTGGAAAGACAGGCCCGAGACCGCACCGGGATATTCGGTGACCACAGCCCGGTCATAAACTTCTGGAATGACGTGGAATTGCTTTTCCATCAACCGGGTTAGAACAGCGGCGTATTTTGCACCCCATTGGTTGTCATTTCCGGTGCCGTGATATCCACCATCAACATCCATATCCGGCGTGAAGGGCTTGCTGCACTTATCCTTACCGCCTTCGGAATCAATGAGTTGGCCAGCATAGGTTCGCGGATCCATCCCCAACTGACGAACAATGCCGCCGTAATCGCGGATCAACCATTCATCAAAGATGGTGTTATTCTTGGCAGCACAATCGGCGATTATGCGGATATTAAACTGCTTTCCTGATGCGGGTCCGAAAACGCCGCCCCGCGAATGTGTGGCTGTCGAAACGATCCGGTGAGACGACAGCAAGCCAGATTCAGGATCACCCGACCAAATGACGTCTTCACCCAGCAACTCACGATCTGGAAACTCGTGGCAGGTCGCCATGGTTGCGGCAATGACAGCCTGGTTCCCATGCTGAATTCCCATCGGAGAGCGAACAGGAATGTCTTCCGCGTAATAGTGATTGAGCGTGCCAATGCCACGACTTTCCCAAATCTCATTTGTGATGCCGATTATGTAGTCGGGAAAATCTTTCCATTCTTCGGAAAAGCCTTTGATGGTCACGCTCAATATCCTTTAGTCGGCGGTCCAGCCGCCATCGATCAGTAAACTTGTGCCGGTGATCAGCGCAGAAGCATCACTGGCGAGAAAAACGACCGCCCCCATAATGTCTTCTATTTCGCCAACGCGACCCAGCTTGATTTTTTCTTCCAGCCAGGCCACGCGCTCCGGATTTTCAAAGGTGGATGCTGTCATCGGAGTGCGAATGAAGGTCGGACAGATTGTATTGACCCGGATCTTATGGGCCGCCAATTCAATAGCTGACGCCCGGGTCACCCCCTCAATACCGAATTTAGAACCGCAATAGACGGAGCGATCAATGCCTCCAACATGTCCCATCTGGCTGGACGTGTGGATGATCGATCCACCCTGGCCAGCATCGATCATGCCTTTGGCAACTTCCTGAGCCATGAAGAATGCCGATTTCAGATTCAAATCGGTGATCATGTCAAAATTGTCCGGCGTGACGTCCACATAGGGCATCGGCGCGTTGGTTCCGGCATTGTTGAACAAGATATCAAACGGTCCATATTGACGCACCGCCGAAACCATCGCCTCGTGGTCCCCGACATCCAGTGAAATGGATTCTGCTGAATAGCCGGCATCCCGTACCTGTTGGGCAGCCGAGCCTATCTCCTCGGCGTTGCGTGCAGCCATCACAACGTGAGCCCCATGTTCGGCAAGCGCCATGGCACCTCCCAGGCCGATACCGCGCGATGCGCCCGTTACAAGGGCACGTTTGCCGTTCAGCTGGAAAGAAGGGGTCCGAGGAAGTTGGGTCATGAATTGATCATCAGTTTAAGAGGAATAACCCGCTGCTTGTGACATGAGATAAAACCTTTCACCAGTCCTTACTCAGCTGCGTCTGCGACAGGTTCCGCAGCTTCACCATAGGGGATATTGCGCCCGCCATAGCGGCGAACCCGAATGTTGCATTGTTCTGCATGGCCAACAAAACCCTCCAACATGCAAAGCCTGGAGCCAATTTCGCCGATATGGGCAGCCGCCTCGTCCGTCAGCACTTTCTGGTAGGAATGGGTTTTGAGGAATTTCCCGACCCAAAGTCCACCGGTATATCGCCCGGCGCGTTTTGTCGGCAAAGTGTGATTGGTGCCAATCACCTTGTCCCCGTTTGAAACATTGGTGCGCGGCCCCAGAAACAGGGCACCATAACTGGTCATGTTTTCCAGGAACCAGTCGTCGCGATCTGTCATGACCTGAACATGTTCTGAGGCAATGTCGTTTGCCACTTCCAACATCTCGTCATAGGTGTCGCAGACAATCACCTCGCCGTAATCCTCCCAGCTCGTAGAAGCAGTATCGGCGGTCGGCAAGATGGTCAGAATTCGAGCAACTTCATCCATGGTTTGTCGGGCCAGCTTTTCACTATTGGTGAGCAGGACCGCTGGTGAATTGTAGCCGTGTTCGGCCTGTCCCAGCAGATCGGTGGCACATAATTCTGCGTCGACGGTGTCGTCGGCAATCACCATTGTCTCTGTTGGCCCGGCAAACAGGTCGATCCCGACGCGGCCAAACAACTGCCGTTTTGCCTCCGCAACAAAGGCGTTGCCCGGGCCAACAATCATGTGACAGGGTTCGATTGTCTCGGTTCCCAATGCCATGGAACCGACGGCCTGAATGCCCCCCATGACATAGATTTCATGGGCGCCGCCCAGTTTCATTGCCGTCACAATGGCGGGATGCGGCTCACCATTTTGCGGCGGTGCAGAAGCGACAATACGCGGCACTCCCGCAACTGATGCCGTCAATACCGACATGTGAGCGGATGCCACCATCGGAAATTTTCCGCCGGGCACATAGCAACCAACCGATTGCACTGGGATGTTTTTGTGACCCAAAATCACCCCCGGCAATGTCTCAATTTCAATGTCCGTCATTGACGCCCGCTGAGCTTCGGCAAAGTTGCGGATTTGGGTCTGTGCAAATTTGATATCTTCCATGTCGCGGGCTGGCACCTTGCTCATGGCCGCTTCGATTTCGGAATCGCTCAACCTGAATTTCGCCGGTGAGTAATTGTCGAATTTTTCGGACAATTCCCGAACCGCCGCGTCACCGCGGACTTCAATATCCTTGAGAATGGATTCAACCGTGCTGCGCACCTTTGCATCGTCTTCGGCGCGGTCTTCTGCGCTGCGCGCGGTTTTCAAGTGACGGATCATATTACCTCCAGCAAGCCAGGTATCTTATGAACAGTATGGTTCTTTGCATACGTATGCAAATGGTTTGTGAAACCATGATCATATATTCCTTCGTGCAGTTCCAAATCGTTGTTATCGCGCCCTATTTTCTCCAGGGCAGTTGGTCGGGACGAAAATCCCTATTCGGATTATCAGTCAAGTTCTCCCAGCCTTTACCGGCAAAAACATCATGCCCCAATTGTTTCAAAACACCGGGGAAATCTACCATCACCCAATTGTCAATAATTTTCCCGTCAACCACTTTCCAAAAATCCATGTAACGAATGACAACCTTTTTGCCGGTTGCGGCCAGACCCATAAATTCGCCTGAATGCACCGCCTCCTGGCGGCCAAAAGCTGCGGCCCACTGACCGTCGAACAAACGTGCCTCGTCAATGCACACTTTATCGGAAAATGCGGCCTGAAATGGCTTTTGCCAGGCCTCCTGAAACTCGCGCAATCCCTGTTTGAAACCACACCCCTGATTCCCCATCCAACGAAATTCGTCAGCAAAATACTCACCAATATCGGCGATGCGATGGTCGTTCAGGCCATCAACCATGCCTTCGATTACTGCGCGCGTGGCGGCAGTATCGTCTGCATTATTGTCCTGGCTCAAATAAGCCTGCTGAGGACGCGCACCTGACATCAGTTACTCACAATACTACAGATGGAGCCGTTCACCGGTTTCGCCGTCAAAAAGATGACAAATGCTCGGAGGTACAGAAACTTTCATGGTATCGCCAATTTCGCAGCGATAGTCTTTTGCGGCTTTTACCGAAACCAGGCTGTCACCAGCTCTGGCCGTAGCCATCGTCGCCTCACCCAATAGTTCCATAGAATAGACCGGCGCTTCGAAATCGGCTTCCTCGTCCGTGATACTGGCGTCCTCAGCCCTGAAACCAAGCGTGACTTTGCCACTATACGACTTACCCAACCTGGGGATCTTTATATTCGGCCCGGTAAAAACTCCGTCCTCGATGGTGCCGTCAATCAGATTCATAGCCGGCGATCCAATGAAGGCGGCCACAAACGTATTTTGCGGATGATCATAAATATCCACTGGCGTGCCAACCTGCTGCACGACACCTGCATTCATCACAACCACACGGTCGGCCAGTGTCATGGCTTCAATCTGGTCATGAGTTACATAGATTGTGGTTGTGGCGAGAGTATTTTGCAGATTTTTGATCTGTGCCCGGGTCGAAACCCGCAATTTTGCATCAAGATTCGACAAAGGTTCGTCCATCAGGAACACGGTAGGTTCACGCACAATGGCGCGAGCCAATGCGACACGTTGGCGCTGACCTCCGGACAATTCTGCCGGACGACGATGGGTGAAGTCGTTCAGTTCCACCATGTCGACGGCGCGCTGCACCCGCTCTGCATGAGTTGATGCATCAACCTTGCGCACTTTCAGTGGAAAACGAATGTTCTCGTAAACCGTCATGTTCGGGTAAAGACCATAGCTCTGGAACACCATGGCGATGTCGCGGTCCTTCGGTTCAAGATCATTGACAATTCGATCACCAATCCAGATTTCGCCGGAGGTGGATTCTTCCAGGCCCGCGATCATCCTCATCGCGGTTGTTTTACCGCACCCGGACGGTCCCAAAAGAACGAGAAACTCCTGGTCGGCAATTTCAAGATCAAACTCCTGAACGCCGACGAAATCTCCCCAGCGTTTGCTGACTTTTTTCAGACTGATACTGGCCATTTCTCAACCTTCAAATTTGCACCCTTGGTGCGTTTATCTAATTGCAGCATCAAACGATGCCTTATCCCTTGACCGCTCCGGCAGTCAGACCACTGACGATCTGGCGCTGGAAGAACATGACAAGGATAAATAGGGGTGCTGTTGCGGAGACAACGGCTGCGACCGCAAACATCACATTTCCTTCGGTATAGGTGGTTCCCAGGAAAGCCGCGATTGCGGGAACCATAGTGCGGTTCTGTTCGGCCAGAACCATCGAAGTTACGGCAAAATCATTGTAGGCCAGCAGGAATGAGAACAGCCCCGTTGTAACCACACCCGGCCACATCACCGGAATGATCACCTGCCGGAATGCCTGAAATTGCGTGCAGCCATCGACTTTGGCGCTTTCATCCAGTTCCTTGGGTATGCCCTCAAAGAACGAATGCAGCATCCACAGGGTAAATGGCTGATTAATCGCAACCAAGACAATGATTGCGGTCGGCAGGAATCCCCAGACATTCCAATCAAAGAACACTGGCAGATATCCTGAAACCAAAGTTATTGGCGGCATGGCGCGGAAAATCAAAGCAATGATCAGCAGCCAGAACACATATTTGTATCCTGACCTGCTCAACGCATAGCCACCCAGTGTCCCAATGGTCAAAGACGTCGCCACCACAAAAATACACACCAGGGTGGTATTGAGAACGTTGCGCCAGAATTCTTCCTGAATCCATGCGCCGTAATAGCCTGCATCAGTGAACGGGCTGCCATGGGTGGTCTGGGTTCGCTCACCGGTAATGGCGTTGGTCCAGTCAGAAATGGAGAAAAAGTCGAGCTCAACCTTGAACGACCCCCAAAGTGTCCAGATGAAGGGAAATGCCGCCGCGATCAGCCAAAGGACGACAAATGCCGATAGGAAGAACTGGAGCGTAGCAGGTTTTCTTTGAGAGGCGGCTGCCATGGATCAGGTCCTTCCTCTGAAATCGCGCCAGGTGCGCACCAGAACCGGGCTGAGCAGAATCGCGACCCCGAGCAATGTCAAAACACTTGTTGTCGCTGCAGCGCCGAGTTGGCGTGTTTCACCACCGAGATCGTTGAGAACGATCCAGCTTAGTGAGGTCGCGTGCGCTTCAGCGTTGAAACCAATGATGGGCTCCAACACACGGAAATTGTCCATCAACTGGATCAGCGCAACAAAGGTCACCAGCGGCATGATATATGGAATGACGACAAACCTGATCTGCTGCCAGCGCGTGGCGCCATCAATCTGGGCGCTTTCAAGCGTGTCCTGCGGCACGGTTTGCAGTCCGGCATAAAACACGACAAAGGCAAATGGAGCAGACGACCAGATCCCGTAGACGATCAATGATATCCAGACCAGCGGGGTGGATGCCTTCAAACTCAAATCGGGGTCATTTGCCAGGTAGGAAATGAAATTTCCCAATATGCCTCGACTGTCGATCATCCAGAACAGGATAAGTGAGCCCACCAATGGCGTGACAATCATCGGCAGCAAGGAGAAGAATATGACCAGACCCTTGAGATGCCGGTGCAAGGAATTGACTGCCACAGCAATGGCAAATCCCAAAATAATCAACAAAGGGGTACAGACGAAAGTGTAGGTCAGCGTAAAGGCCATTGCACGATAGAAGGGCAAGTCACGAAGTTCGCCAAAAAATTCGCCCAGTCCATCACTGGTACGCCACGCTTCGGCCACTTCGCTGACCGCCAGATGGCCGCGGTCAAAATAGACTTCCAGTCCGGCAAATCTTCCCAGCGGCGCTTCTTTTTTCAAAAGCGCTGTGGCTTCCTGGTCGATCGTGGTTTCCGTCTTACAGCCGAAAGGACCGCAATTTTCCACCTCCACGAAGACCGCCTCGTGTGGCAAAAACACCGACTGCATCACCACCGACACGATTGGCGCAGCAATGAAGATCAGCATGGCCAACCCAGTGGGCAAAAAGAACCAGAATAATGTCTTATGTTTCATCTTTGTTGCCTCTGAGATTGGAGGCAGGGCGACGCCAAGTACGCCGCCCTGAATTGATAACCTATTTAAGGTAACCTTTTTCTTTGGCAGCCGCTACATAGGCTGCTTCCACATCCGCCAAAGCCTGTTCTGCGCTTTCCTTGCCCTGCATGAAGTCTGACAGTTCAGCACCAAGGGCCGTATGGATCAATCCCATATAGGGCAGCATTGGGTAAGGGATGGTGTTCATCTGAGCGGCAGCGAACACACCAGTTGCAGCTGCAGTTGGCTTATAGCCATCGATCAGCCAGACCGCCTGTTTGGCGACCTCGGCGTCCGCCAGGATGGAAGGATCGATTGCCTTCATCATGGCGACGAATGTTGCTTCTGCGTCTTCATCCGACAGGTTTTTGGCAACTGTCCATCCGTCCCACCACAATGTGGAGGCTGAGATTGAACCACCGCCAACAGTCATCGGGCCGGCAATTTTGAAACCATCGACCACTTCTTGTGGAACGCCATCTGCATCCGTCATGGTTGCGGCACGGGAGCCCCACATATTCATCAGCGCGACGTTACCAGCACGATATTCTGCATTGGTTGCGTTGGAATCGTGAGTAAGAAAGTCAGGGTTCATGTATTCGCTGAGGGCCTTCATCATGTTCAGAGCTTTGACACCGGCATCTGAATTGACATTTGGCTCAGCAGAGCCGGATTTGAAGTGGGACCCACCATAGCCGAGGAACATGTTGTTGAATTCCTGAGCCAGGTTCCAGCCCGCCTTGTAAGCGCCGCCAACCGGATTCTGCAAGATGCCCTTGTCGCGGATCATTTTAGCCTGATCCAGCATTTCTTCGTAGGTCTTTGGTGGCTGGGCGCCGATTTTCTCCAGAAGGTCAGCCCGATATACCAGGTGCTGAGCATTGGCCATGAATGCCACGGCCATGACCTTACCACTGATGGTGATCAACTGGTTCTTTTTCAGGCTGCCACCATGTTTGGCGACAAGATCATCCAGCGGGCGGATAACGTCTTCGTTCATCAGCGCAACAATTGAAGAATTGGCGATGATCGCAGATGTGTATTCAGCCGGGTTGCCCTGCATGCCGGCAAGATTGATCTTCTGATGGTCGGCGGTCAGATTGGTTTTGACCTCAACACCCCCACCAGCACAGGACATGGCGCCCTTGCCAATGGTCTGAATGGCCGGGAACTCGTTGCCAACGATGCTCACACGTCCACCGGATAAGTCGCAGGCAGCCTGGGCTGATGCTGTTGCGGCCAGCGCGAGCGCACCGGCCAAAATGAGTTTCTTAATCATGTTTATTTTCTCCCTAGAGTTTGAGACGATCCACGTCTCAAGATTTCCTCGCGCGCAAAACGAAGGTCCATGACCAAAAACTTCTCTCGCCATTTGATAAACAGCGCGACAAGTTCTCCGTTCTGCTATAAGACAAACACTTATTGCATACGTATGCAACGATTATTATGAATACAGATTCAATTTTGCTTCACATCTCTCTCAATAGGTTGAAATTAAGATGAAAAATAGCTGCCTTAGCACTCCACAGGCGCTAAATATTGCCAATAAACAGCTTGTTCGAGAGGCGATGAACGCAATCGCCGAATGCAAAATTGAGCAATTGAACGACACTTTGGCGCGCTATTATTTAGCTGATGTGGACTGGCGGGGCTCGCATCCCATGAATGAAATCAAAGGCACCAAATCGGTTGCCGAGACGGTGTGGGGACCTTTGAAAAATTGTCTGCCGGATATTGAAAGGCGTGATGAAATCATGATTGGGGGGCGATATCGCAATCGCCACGGTGAGGAACATGACATGGTCGCTTGCATGGGACATTATTGCGGCACGTTCAAACAGGACTGGCTGGAAATACCTGCTACCGGGCAGCCTCTGTTTATCCGTTATGGCGAAATCCACACTGTACGAGATGGCAAAATTACCGGCTCAACATGTCTGTGGGATGTGCTTGACGTCATCCGCCAAGCCGGTTTCTGGCCGCTGGCCCCGAGTTGGGGTTCAGAAGGCCGCTGGATGGGCCCGATAACCTGCGATGGTCTGGTCATGAGAGAACAGGATATGGACCAAGGTCTGGCTTCCATTGCTCAGACATTGGCAATGCACAAAAGCCTCAGCGAATATAATGATGATGAAATGAAGGGCCGCGACGGCCTGATCAACATGCCGCAAAAGGAGCATTGGCATCAAAAAATGATGTGGTACGGCCCGTCCGGCATCGGCACGACCAGGGGGTTGGAAGGCTTCGTCGACTTTCATCAATTGCCGTTTCGGCTCTTCTGGCCGGGGCGCAAGGGGGGCCAATCAATTATCAATGAAGAGGCTGAAACCGGCACAATGTCTAACGCCGGGCACTACATTCAAATTGGCGACGGAGCCTATTCGGTGACTGGCGGCTGGCCAAGCGTGGTTGCCGAAAATCGCGGTGGTGGTCTGTTCGGCAGTGGAGTCACCGGCCGCAAAACGGAAATGCGGGTAATGGATTTTTACCTACATCACGAAGGCAAAATTCGGGAAAACTGGATTCCAATCGACATCATCCATATTCTCCTGCAGTTGGACGTCGACATCATGCAACGGGTGCGAGATCAGTTTGGTCGTAACCGTCTGGGTTTGCGCCACTGACGGGTTCGAATGGTTCTATGCGTAACAGGCGGTTATGATCTGAGGGGGCGCCCGCCGCTCTTCGGTTTCCATGAGTGCTGCCAAAGCAGACCTTCTCGAAAGATTTTTGCTGAACAGGTGAGAGATAAAAATAGAGCTGGCAAGGCTGGCTGCAATCGGCACCAGCCATAGCGAGACTATTCCTGCGCTTATACCAATTACCAGAAGCAGTCCCACAACGGTTTCCAGCCAGTGGAAGCGCGCCAGCATGGCAAAACTGTAAGTGTTGCCGCCCCGGTTCTGCGGTGTCCAACCGGTATCCCGCCCCAGCACGGTACGAGTGACCGCCGAAACGTGCTGGACCATCAAAATGGGCGCCAGAACAAAGGAAAGGACAATTTCGCAAAGCGCGTTGGCGAAGAATCTGAACGGCCCTCCGACTTTTAGCAACGAAGGATCTTGAGAAACCGTCAATGCCATCCCCATCAATTTTGGTGTCAATAACAGGCCCAGCATAAATGCCAGCACAACCATGCGGCTGACCGTGTCAATTTCCGGCCATTGGGGGAATAGTGGATTGGTTTCGGCAAAATAACGGAACACGCTTTCTTCCTTGCCGCGTCCCATCAGCGCCCAAACAACCAGCAGTCCAAACCAGACCACAGACGCTATATAAGCCATGGCGCCCTGTAGCATGTGAAAGCGGGACGCGGCTGAAAATCCGCTGGAGAACAGCAGGCGCAGATGTTGCAGATTGCCCTGGCACCAGCGGCGATCTCGAAGAACATAATCGATAATTGTCTGCGGAGTTTCCTCGTAGGATTGTGTCAGATCCGGCAGCAGGCGAACCGACCATCCGGCCCGGCGCAACAAGGCCGCCTCAACAAAATCATGGCTCTTTATGGTTCCTCCGAGTGCGCCGTTGCCGCGCAGGATTGGCAGGCCTGCACAGGCAGCAAAGGCCCGTGTACGGATAATGGCGTTGTGGCCCCAATAATTGCCTTCATTGCCCGACCAACGATCAAGACCGCGCGCCAGAGCGCCACCATAAATATTGTTGGCGAATTGCTGCACCCGTGAAAAAATCGAATTAGCCCCGATCAGGCGCGGAACCGTCTGGATCAAGCCAGCTTGCTGATTGGCTGCCATTTCGTCAGACAGACGTAGAATTGAGGAAGCGGCCATGAGGCTGTCGGCATCAAGCGTGACGAAGGCATCCCAATCGGCGCCCCAGGATTCAATCCAATCGCGGATGTTGCCCGTCTTTCGCTCGGTATTGTGCTCCCGGCGACGATAGAAAACGTCGATATTACTGCCAGTCCGAAGACGGACTTTATCAAACAGATTTGTCTCTCTAAACGCGATCGCCTCATCGCGGGTATCGCTGAGTAGAAATATTCCAAAACGATGATGGCTGGTTGATTTTTCCAGATCTTCACGCATCGCCTGCAATCGGCCAAAAACAGCATCCGGGTCTTCGTTATAGACCGGAATGAGAAGCGCCACATCCATTGCGTCGGTGGAGTTTGCCGCCTTTGCCGCATTGGCTTCGCGGGCAAAGAACAACCCGATCGTGCTGGAGGCAACAGACAGTGCAATCCAGAAGGCTGAAAAGCCAACCAGCGCCATCATGGCGATTTCGATTGCAACAAATCCATCCTTTCGAAACCAATCCATA
Organism: Hyphomicrobiales bacterium; assembly: GCA_011087605.1. GTDB lineage: Bacteria > Pseudomonadota > Alphaproteobacteria > Rhizobiales > Rhizobiaceae > Pseudahrensia. The sequence continues at coordinate 6,304 of JAALLE010000003.1, read as the reverse complement.
ATGATGGCCACCAGAGCCATGGTTGTGGCGGCGGCTGGAAGGAATGTCGCAAGTCTGAACCAGCTTGTTCCCGTCACCTGCATCATGGGTCGCGACTGCGGATCCCTGAACGGTTTGGAAAAGTCCTGCAACGGCATTGGCAGCGGTGCACGTGGTGGCATCTGGGTGGCCATTTTGGTGTCATGCATGGTCATGCGGTCCACCTGTAAAGCCAGACCTCAGAGGCCATCTTGCCATTCTTCATCAACTGGGCGCGCAGTTCAATTGATGTCAGGTCTTTGGGATAGAAAGTGAAAGCCAAACGGACACCACCGGTCCGCGGATTGCGCTGTACGATACCGGGACTGACCTTTCCCCGGTTGGAACTGACATGAAGTGACAATTCTTCAAGTTTTTCGGGCAGAATATCCGCGTCTGAAAAATCGATCGTCACCAGTCGACCGCCAGCAAAACGCTTGCCCATCCGTGTGTTCAAAACGCGCGGTAATTTTTGCGTAATCGGCGGGTCTTCACACCAGGTCAACCGATAGGTGAAACGGTGCTCTGAACCCGGCTCCATCGGATCGCGCGGACGCCAATAAGCGACGATATTGTCATATATTTCCCGATCAGCGGGAATTTCGACAAGGGATACCGACCCCCTGCCCCATCCTTCACCGGGGGTAACCCACAGCCCGGGACGTTTATGATAATGAGCCTCCAGGTCTGCATAGTCGGCAAACTCACGGGGCCGCTGCATCAAACCAAAACCTTTTGGATTATCATCGACAAAGCTGGAGACCTGCAGGGTCAACGGATTGGCCAATTGGCGCCACAACGTCTCGCCTGCGCCATTTTCGATCAGCAGGCCATCGGAATCGTGAACTGCCGGGCGAAAATCATCGAACCGGTGTCGGTTGGTCTCATCAAACAGGAACATGCTGGTTTCAGCACCGATGCCCACATGGTTGAGAGTGACGCGCGGAAAAAGCACCGCCTCGACATCCATTTCGGTCGTTGGACCGGCGGTGATGTTAAACGTGTACAGCCCACTAACGCTTGGAGAATCCAGCAAGGCATGGACCGTGAAGTTTTTGGCACCCGGAGCAACCCCTTCAATCCAAAACGCACGGAAATCGGGAAACTCTTCGCCTTTGGCCTCGCCTGTATCAATGGCCAAACCGCGGGCAGAAAGGCCGTAGATCTGCCCCTTGCCTACAGCTCGAAAATAACTCGCTCCCTGGAACACAACGAATTCGTCTTTGCGAACCGGGTCATTGATCGTTGTTCGTACTCGAAATCCAGCATAGCCAAGCGTATCGTCCACCGGCAGGTCCGGCACCAGATGGGCATATCGAAACACATCTTTTGAAAACAGCACCGGGCGGCTGGTATCCCCATCAACGACCGAGATCGAAATGGCGGTTGGGAAATACAGGCCAGGCGCAAAAAACTCCATGTTGAATGGCAGGTCTGTGTCTTTCCAAAGTCCGGAATCCGGGTTGAACTGAATGCCCCGGTATTGATCGTAGCTCATATCTACCCAGGGCTGCGGGATTTTCGCCGGCGCAACATAGTCTTTGTCGGCAATCTGGCGCACCATCATAAGCAAATTGTCTTTGGAAAAAGCCTCCGCCTTGCCCAATTGTACCGGTGTTGCCGGTGGCTCCGTTTCGGGGATAGACGCGGACTGATCGCCGGAACCAGCCCACGCGCTGCCCACAGGAAGCGCGGCACCGCCAGCCACAGCGATCAAACTCAATAGTGTACGCCTGTTGATCATCGCCTCAATCAATCTTCCTTGCCGGTACGCCCAACGGCATGGTTGAACTGCCCGATTGCGATAATGTTGAGGCAGGTGCGCTCACTTTTTGTTGCCGCCACGGTTGAGATTTGAACCAGGCGACCGAAAAGGCCACGGCAATCAATCCGGCAAATCCGATCAGATTTCCAAGCGCCACGATTGCCCAATGGGTTCCAAGCATCTTGAATCCCATGCCCACGATCTGCGCGATGACCAGCGAGCAAACGAAAACAGCCAGCGACTGTTGTCCGACTTTTCGTATCGTATTGACAACGATCTGCGCACTGCCCCAGTTTTTGAGCCGTGACCCCAACGGGCCAACCGCAACCCAGCCGAGATAGGCGGTTGCCAGGAAGTGAATATAGCGAAAAAGACCAAATTCTGTCTTGCCAATCAATGGTGCCAACAGCGCCCGTTGTTCCTTGAACCAGGGGCTCAGCTCAGTATAGAGCAGCCAACTCGGGCGAGCGTTGTAGATGCGAAAATAGGCAAACGGCAACGAAACCAGAACAATGCCTATTGCCAGGTAGATGTATTTCTTTTCAACCGGCGGCGGTTTGATCCAGCCGCGCATAAAGGCAAAGCCCGTAAAGAACACCAATTGCCAGCCAAGCGGATTAAAAAACCAATTGCGTTGGGACCACGGCTCTGCAGGAAAATTGTAGGGGACGGCTCCAAAGAGCTCCAGATTGGCGGTGAGCCAGACACCAACGACAAAAGCTGCGACCGCCCAAAGAGATATCCGCGAAAGGCCCATCACAATCGGGATCATTGCCAGAATGACCAGATACATCGGCAGGATATCAAAATAGTTGGGCACGTAGCTCAACGTAAACAATCCAATGATGAGATCGGGCGTCTTGGTAAAAAAGTGTTTCAGATTGAGTGAGCCAACGTAGGAGCGCTGCCAGTATTCACTGGTAAAAATCCCGGCCTGATCAAAACTTGTCACAAGCAGCAAAATCGCAAAGAAAAGGCCGATATGTGCCCAATAGACCTGCCACACCCGATTGACGATGCGGGCAGTCCCCATCAACCAGCCTCGTTTTTGAAAAATCGCTCCAAAAGCAATGGCCGATGCCATGCCCGAACAGAAGACAAAGGTTTCGGTCGCATCGGAAAATCCAAACCGCGCGGGTATCCAAAGGGCCCAGAAATCCCTCGGGGTGTGGGCAATGAAAATGATAAACATTGCCAAACCGCGAAAGAAATCGAGTCGCGGATCGCGAACCGTTCTCTGTGGTGCTGTTGTGGTCATGTTTTCTTTTCCAAATCTTCGTCGCAACGTGGTTCAGATGCCGCCATTTACGTCATTGCGCAACCAAAAGTTCGCATATTCATTCTGCCGGAATGATCTGCGCATCAAAGCGGTCGCCGCGACAACGCGCCAATTCGTCAATTCGTCAATTCGCAATGCGGCAAAGCGGTCCATCCTGCCAGCCCGCTTATCGGTGCGCGCCTTCAAAAAACGTTCCGCAGCATCTAAATACCCGCCACGAAGGGCCGCTTCAATTGTCAGACGTTCAAACACATCTCTTTGTGCGTGACTGCCACCTATGGTTTGCATCGCATCGCGGGCACCCGCCATATGCTGAAATGCCTGGGTGAAATTGCCTTCTCCAAAGGCTTCCAGTCCTTGCGCCATCGACAGGCCAGGATGTTTCATAATCCGGTCCATCTCATTGGCTTCCGAGGCTGCATCCTTGCGCATGCGGGCCAGAAGATTGGAGACGGCTGGTTTTCGATCTCCACCGATCAACGACAAAATGTAGTGAAGATCAGCAAATGCCAGGCACCCATCCTGGGTGCGACACTCAGACAGGTTGGCTAATTCTTCCCATCTGTTGCCGACATTTAGTCCCTCCAGTTCCAACCGCGACAGCAGCGAAGCAGCATTGGAAATGTCGCGATAATCGTCGGTCTGATCCTTACGGATTTGCTGGTCATAAAGAGAAAAAACTGCATCTATTTCTCCCCGATCGAGATGCATGAGGGCCATGTGCCACCAGACGTGATAGCGGAAATTATTACAATGTGCCCATGCCTCGGTGCGGTTTGTCAGCCAATCCAGTCCGGCTTTGGTATCATTGGTCATGTCATAAACATGGGCCACCGCATGCAGTCCCCACGCGTCATCGGGTGAGTGCACAACCCCCTGTCGTCCAATGCGTTCAGCCAGCGCATATTCACCGGTTTCTTCCAACGTGAACGCATGACAACCCAGTGCATAGCCATAGGCTTTGTCGTCTGAAGTCAAATGTGGGATGACGGATTCAATTGAAGAGCGCATGCCGACGGCGTCGCCCAACACGAAGCGAATGGCCTGCACCAGTTTCATTGCCAGCGCATCCTGCGGATTTTCCAACACAAGCCGATCGAGGCGATCGCCGGCAGATTTCGGAGATCCCCGGTTCCAGTCGGCAAGAGCACCCAGAAACTCCATTTCACGTTGAGTGACCGGGGTTTGCTTAATCAGTTCGCGGGCCTGTTGTTCAGCCTCTATGGCCACGTCGCTCAATTCGCGGCGGCCCAGCAACAGAGAAAACAGACCCTTGCAAATGATAGGCAAGGCGAAACCGGGATCGCTGGAGATGGTTTTGCCGAGATGGTCGGGCGTGGCAGCGGCATGTGCCAGAAATGCCAGCTGAGTCTGGTTCCAGGCCATCATATCGCCTGTGCCTGCCATGGTGACGGGACAGCCAAAAATATCTTCGCGTGTGGTCATTGGGCGGTGGCCTCAACAAGGTTTTGTTGAAGCCAGACAACATTTTGCGGACCCAATCGGCAAATAAACCCTCGTGACATTTGTGTGAAGGAAATGCCGCATTTTTTGACTTTGGTCCTGCCACATATGTGGCAGAAAGGTTAATGACACCGTGAACTTCGGTTCAAGGACCAGGAAACCATGTCAAATACCGCCCAAATGGGCATCAATAACGGCGTTTTCCCTGCCAGAAACGTGCTTGCAATGGCCTTGCTGGCGATCGCCCTGACTTGCTTGGCCACATATCCGCATGGTGGTCTGCGCTATGTCATTGCGGTTTTGATCGGCGTTGTCGCCGGGTTCGGTCTCTACCATGCCGCATTCGGCTTTACCGCAGCATGGCGGCGCATTGTGATTGAAAAACGTGGTCAGGGTTTGCGCGCCCAGATGCTGCTTCTGGTGGCGGCCTGTCTGTTCACCTATCCGTTGATCGCCTATGGGGGCCCGTTTGCCGACTATGGCCTACGCAGTGGCGCCTGGGTTTTACCCTTTGGGGTAACCGCAATGATTGGTGCCTTCGTGTTTGGAATGGGGATGCAACTGGGTGGTGGCTGTGGCTCCGGCACGCTGTTTACTGTCGGTGGTGGCAGCGCCCGCATGGTGATCACGCTGGCAGCTTTTATTGCCGGATCTCTGATCGGCACCTGGAATCTACCGGCCTGGCGCGGATTGCCTCGAATCGAAAGCTTCTCGTTAATCAAGGAGTTTGGTGCCGTTGGTGCTGTGATCACGATTGTGCTGATAACCGGCTCAATCTGGCTGATTAGCCGTCACGTTGAACTGAGGGCACATGGTGATCTTGAAGCACCGCGCCAATCAGGTGACTGGCTGCGCGGTCCCTGGTCTCACACATTGGGAATTATTGCTTTGGCATTTGTCAGTGTGGCAACGATTCTAACCCTTGGCCGACCCTGGGGCATTACATCCGGATTTGCCTTGTGGGGTGCCAAGATCGCAAATTTCTCAGGCGTGGATGTCCTCAACTGGCCTTATTGGAGTGGGGGGCGCGCGGCTGCCGTCGAGCGCAGCGTGTTTGCCAATTCCACATCGATCATGAATTTCGGCATAATATTTGGCGCAATGGCAGCGGCTGCGCTGGCTGGAAAATTCTCGCCGACATTGCGCATTGGCTGGAAGAACGCCGCGACAGCGGTGATTGGCGGCCTTCTTATGGGATATGGCGCCCGCCTTGCTTATGGCTGTAATATCGGCGCCTATCTCGGAGGCATTGTTTCAGGCAGCCTGCACGGTTGGTTGTGGGGTATTTTTGCCTTTGGCGGCAGCGCTTTGATGTCCAATCTGAAACTGAAATTCACTTGGTAATCGGGAGATAATTCGATGAAGTCACGTCTGAGATTGCTACTACTGGCACTATTCATGATCGCGTTTGGATCACAGGGTCTTGCGGCCGACCGTGTCGGCTGGGTGCAATATGAAACCGACATCCCATACGCCAAGATGATCAAACGATTGAATGCGGCTGTGAAAGCAGAAAAAATGCTGCTGGTTTCCCGCGCCAGCGCCTCTTCCGGGGCAAAACGCCGAAAGATCAAGATACAAGGCAATATGGTGGTTGGTGTCTATCGCAACGATTATGCCTTGCGAATGCTCGACGCCAGCGTTGAAGCTGGCATTGAAGCACCGATCCGGTTCTACATCACCGAACGGTCAGGCGGAGGCTCGACGCTGTCTTATAAAACACCAGTAACTACTCAGCTACCCTATTTCTGCTGCCATTAGGTGCGACAATTTGATTC
>JAALLE010000047.1 GCA_011087605.1 Hyphomicrobiales bacterium | reverse complement strand
CCGTCTGATGGGCCGTCTATAAAAGCATCAGGTTGGGGTAGCTGGGTAGTTACCAGTCTCCGGCAGAAACATTATTGCGGCATTTGACAGGCCTTAATCAGTCCGGGCGCGTGGCCTATGGTACCGAAGCGGCACATTTTCAAAACGCCGGCGTTCCTGGCGTAATATTTGGACCTGGCAGCATCAAGCAAGCGCATTTGCCCGATGAGTATATCGACATATCTCAAATGGCAGCGTGCCACGAATTCATGCTGAAACTGACGGACTGGGCGGTGACAAACGGACGGGTTGGCTGATGAATTGCAGGCCGCTGCTCACCCTCTGCGCGCTGATATGTTTCTTGACCAGTTCCGTCATCTGGGCACAGCCAAAATCGATCCTGCCTGAAGACTGGCAGTCCGGACACTTTTTGGATCACCCGCTTATTGGCCAGATTTTCACGGCAAAGGGACAATCCGTGCCTGAAGGTTTCATGATGCGCCAGGCGCGATTAACGCGCTTTGTGCTGTTGGGTGAAAACCACGACAATCCCGACCACCACATTATTCAGGCCAATATCATCGACGCACTCGCAGGTGAGAATCACCGACCTGCCGTGGTATTTGAGATGGTGCCGATGCGTCTGGCTGACCAAATCAGCAATTATGATCTTGTATCGGACCCCCGGCTTGATGACTTCGCCAAACGCCTGGAGCGGGAAAAGCGGGGCTGGTATTCTTGGAATATCTATCGACCAATCGCTCTGGCCGCCGCGAAGAATAAAATGCCCATGGTTGCCGGCAATCTGGATCGCGCAACGACGCGGGCGATATCCAGCAACGGCCTGTCTGAGTTGAACGACTCCGAACAGTTGGCATTTGGTTTGAAAACGCCTCTCTCCAAGGTTGCGGAACAGGAACTCATTGAAGAACTACGCCGCTCACATTGCGATCTGTTGCCGCAAAAGGCCCTGCCAGCGATGGTCAATGTTCAAAGGGCCAAGGATGGTTCCATGGCAGATGCGATGATCCGAGCCAGTGGGAAATTTGGTGCGGTGCTGATTGCTGGCAACGGACACATTCGTAAGGACCGTGGTGTCCCTTTTGTCTTGCGTCAAAACAAGGCTCGCATTCAAGAAACCCACAATCTTGCAATTGCTCTGGTGGAAGCCAGCCCTCAACAACCGATGTTCGCGGACTATGATTTTGTCAGCAAAGGTGGAGAAGCCCTTTATGATTTTATCATCTTTACACCTAAATTTGACAGGACCGACCATTGCGCTGCAATGCGAGAACAGTTCAAGAATATGAAAAAGACCAAGCCATGAGCGACCGCAAAAACACTCCGTCCCTGGACACGCTATTTGCACAGGCAAATGGGGCGATTGATCCACAAACCGGTGGAATTGTCCCACCCATTCAATCGGCCACGACATTCATTCGCGATGAGGCAAATGTACCTCTGTCGGCGGATCACATCTATGCCCGCGACGACAACGATCTGGTGCGATTGGGCGAAGAACTGCTCAATCAGGCAGAACATGCCGAGGCAGGTCTATTATTCCCTTCCGGCATGGCAGCAGTCGTTGCCGTGATGCGCACGGTTCCAAATGGTGGGCGGATCATTCAGCAAACCGGTATTTACTGGGGAGTTACTAAGTGGACGCGGGAATTTTGCGAGCGGCGCCAAATCGAGCTTATCGAAGTCGACTGTGCCGATCTTGAGGCGCTGCGTCAGGTGTCGACCACCGCCGATGTACTTTGGATTGAAACACCATCAAATCCATATCTGAAGACAGTAGACGTGGCAGCATGTGTGGAAATTGCAAACTCTGCCGGTGCCGTTTTGGTGGTTGATTCGACCGCTGCTACGCCAATTTTATCCCAGCCACTGGATCTTGGCGCTGACATTGTGATGCATTCTGCCACCAAGGCAATCAACGGTCATAGTGACGTACTGGCCGGCTATCTTGGTTGCCGGGATGCCTCCTCTCGCATCTGGGAAATGATCGCCACAGATCGACACGATGCTGGTGCCATTATGGGACCATTTGAAGCCTGGCTGCTTATCCGCGGCATGCGGACCCTGCCGCTTCGGATCGAGAGAATGAGTTCGAGTGCACTCTTAGTGGCGGAATTCTTGGCAGCTCACCCCAAGGTCGCCCATGTTCTCTATCCGGGACTTTCTACCGATCCGGGACACCAAATCGCGCAGCGACAGATGAACGGTGGCTTTGGTTCGCTTCTTTCGTTTCAGGTAGAGGGCAACAAACAATCCGCGCTCACGGCGGTTGGCCATCTCAAACTGTTTAAGCGGGCCACGTCACTTGGTGGTGTAGAAAGTCTGGTGGAACACAGGCATACAATCGAAGAGGCAGTGCCGGAAAATCTACTGAGACTGTCAGTCGGCATTGAAAATGCCTCCGACCTGATCGCTGACCTCGACAATGCGCTGGCTCAAATTTAGACGCAGCGTCCACCATCAACCTCAAGTGCCACACCGGTAATGAAATCCGCTTCATCAGAGACCAGATAGAGCGCTGCATTGGCCATATCGCGAGGTTGACTAAATCGCCCTAGCGGAATGACGCTTTTGAATTTTTCACGAATTTCCGGGGTGTCTTCCCCCATGAAGTCAGCCAACATGCCGGTTTCGCCAGCAACGGGGCAAAGACTGTTGACCCGAATGTTTTTGGGGGCCAACTCAACAGCCATGCACTTACAGGCGTTTACCACCCAGGCTTTCGAGGCATTGTACCAGACCAGACCAGGCCGAGGCCGCAATCCCGCCGTGGATGCCGTGGCGAGAATGGAGCCGCCACCCTGCTCTTCCATGACCGGAACCACGGCTCGGGATGCGTGATACAAGGCCTTCATGTTGACATCACCGATTCTGTCGAATGTTTGCTCATCGACTGCAGTCATCGACGCGTTTTTGTGGGTAACTCCGGCATTGAGAACAAAAATATCCAGCCGTTTGAAGTGGCTCATCGCAGCGGCAACCATTGCCTGATTATCCTGCGCCCGGGCAACATCAACTTCCAGCGCAACCGCTTGAGCACCAATATCCTGCGCTACCCTTTCTGCTTTTTCGCCGATCAGGTCAGCAACCACGACATTAGCGCCTTCTTCAGCAAAACGTTTGACCATGCCTTCCCCAAATCCAGAGCCGGCACCGGTGACAATCGCAGTTTTTCCTTCAAGTCGCATAATATTTCTCCCGATATTTTGCCCGCACGCTATGATGATGCTGGGGCATCTGCAAGTGTTGTCAGAAGATCAACTACACTTAAGAGTTTGGCATGAAAAACATCCTTCTACGGCCTGCCAAGACGGAAGATCTGGATTTTGTTAGGCAATGCGCCGAGCGCGCATACGAGATTTATGTGGAGCGGATCGGCAAGCCCCCAGCTCCAATGATTGCTGATTTTTGGGCCGCCTTGACCAAACAACATTTGAACATCGCATGTCTCGACAGGAGTCCTGTTGGTTTCGTGGTGAGCTATGTTCGAGGCGACCATCTATTTGTGGAAAATGTGGCCATTCACCCCGATCACCAGGGGCAAGGAATAGCCAAAAAGCTTTTTAGTCTTCTTGAACAACGCTGCAAACTGAATGGCCTGTCGTCCATCGAACTCTACACCAATGAAAAAATGACAGAAAACCTGACTTTCTACCCCAATTTGGGTTTCTGCGAAACTGACCGCCGTCGAGAAGCGGGGTTTAACCGCGTCTACTTCAGAAAGACCCTTTAATCACCGCAACTAAAATTGAATTAAATCGATTGAAATTCATCTCAGAGAGTGCCATATAGCCGCCATGACCAGCAAAATTATTCCCGTAGAACCTTTTGATTATGTCATTTTCGGTGGCACTGGCGACCTTGCCCAGCGCAAGCTTTTGCCAGCGCTATATCACCGCGATCACGATGGTCAATTGCCTGAAGGAGCTCGTTTCATCGGTGCATCCCGCGGAGAATATTCTCAGGAAGCCTATCAGAAATTTGCCCACGATGCTCTGCGCAAACATGTCGCTGAAGATCAACGCAGTGACGACAGTCTCAAAAGATTCCTTGCGAGACTGGACTATGTCAGGATTGATGTTCAGTCCGATAAAGGCTGGGATGTTCTCAAAGCAAAGCTAGATGACGGCATGGAAGGGAAAATTCGAGCTCACTACCTGGCGGTGGGCCCTGCCCTGTTTGGTCCCATTACCAGTCAATTGGAAAAATTTGACCTGATCGATGACCGCACTCGGTTGGTAATAGAAAAGCCATTTGGGCGAGATCTGCCCACTGCCGAAAAACTCAACAATGAAGTTGGACTGCATTTTCGCGAAGACCAGGTTTTTCGCATTGATCATTATCTGGGCAAGGAAACAGTTCAGAACCTATTGGCCTTACGCTTTGCCAATGCGCTTTTTGAACCTCTTTGGAACTGTTCCCATATTGACCATGTTCAGATCACGGTGGCAGAAACCGTTGGGGTTGGAAGTCGGGCTGGATATTATGATCAATCCGGTGCCATGCGAGACATGGTTCAAAACCATTTGATGCAACTGCTCTGCCTTGTTGCCATGGAGGCGCCGGCAACGGGAGATGCCGATTCTATTCGTGACGAAAAACTGAAAGTGCTTAAATCCCTAAAGCCCATTCCAGCCGAGAACACGGTTCGGGCTCAATACATGGCCGGTGCCGGACCCGAAGGAAAAGTCGACGGCTATCTGGATGAACTTGGCGATGAAAGTGACACGGCAACATTTGTGGCTTTAAAAGCCGAAGTTGAAAATTGGCGGTGGTCGGGTGTGCCGTTTTACCTGCGCACCGGCAAGCGTATGGCCATGCGCATGTCGGAGATCGTCATTCAGTTCAAGCCGGTTCCTCATTCTATCTTTGGGGAGGGCGCTGGATCGCCGATCTCAAACCGGTTGGTTCTTCGGCTACAGCCTGATGAATCCGTAAAACAATGGATCATGATCAAGGATCCGGGACCAGGTGGCATGCGCTTGAAGCATGTGCCTTTGGATATGAGTTTTGCAGACAATTTCGATGGTCACAATCCCGATGCCTATGAACGTCTCTTGCTAGATGTCGTGCGTGGCAACCAAACCTTGTTCATGCGCCGCGATGAAGTCGAGGCCGCATGGAAGTGGATTGACCCGATATTTGAAACCTGGAACGAAACCAATCAACCAGTCCGCAGCTACACAGCTGGCACTTGGGGTCCGAGCCAGGCAATTGCGCTGATCGAACGTGACGGGCGCACATGGAATGACGGAGATGAATAATGCCGGTTGAGGCATTCAACAAATTTGAGTCTCGTGATCAGCTCGCTGAAGCGTTGTCAGACCGTATAGCCGAGCTGCTGGATCTGGATTTTGCATCTGGAGCTTTCGCTTCAATTGCCCTGTCTGGCGGTTCGACTCCCAAAGGCGTGCTTGATCGCCTCGGCCCCAAACTCGGAGCCAATATGGAGATGATCTATTTTGCTTTGGTTGACGAGCGCAACGTATCCCCCGAAGATGATCGCAGCAATGAAAAGATGATCCGCAATCATCTAGGATTGCAGCAACACCCTGCATCGGAATTTCTGTCGCTTTACGCGGAAAATCAGGATGCATCTGGCGCCGCAGAATTGGCTCATGGGAAACTACTGGCCGATGAGGAACTGCCATTCGACGTTGTCACCCTGGGCATGGGAACCGACGGCCACACGGCATCGTTCTTTCCAGGCGGTGATAATTTGAATGCTGCGACTGATCCCGACACTGAAAAACTGTTTTTGCCAATGCTGGCACCGGGAGCAAAAGAACCGCGAATAACGATGGCATTGCCGCCTATCGCCTCTGCGAAAAGCTTGTTTCTGCACATCGAGGGCGATGAGAAACTTGCCATTTTCGAAGAAGCACTCAAAGACGGACCGGCAGATGACATGCCTATTCGCCACGTTTTGCGACATCCCGATGTCAATTTGCAGGTCTACTGGGCTGGCTGATCGCCCGCCCGCCACGTTAAAATAATCAACAACGCTGAAAGCCCGTCATGACGATTGCTGCTATCTCCGCCGTTACAAACCGCATTATCGAGCAAAGCAAACCCAAGCGCGAAGCCTATCTGGATCGCGTCCGCTCTGCCGCAGATGCCGGGCCGCATCGATCTTCCTTGAGCTGCACCAATCTGGTTCACGGATTCGCTGCCTGCAATGCGGGCGACAAATCGGCGTTGGCTGCAGACGTCGTTCCCAATCTCGCAATCATCACATCTTACAATGACATGCTGTCGGCACATCAACCTTTCGGGCGTTATCCCGACCTGATCAAGCAGGCGGCCCGAGATGCTGGTGGGGTTGCCCAAATTGCATCAGGCGTGCCGGCCATGTGCGATGGAGTAACCCAGGGACAAAAGGGTATGGAGCTGTCGCTGTTTTCGCGCGACATCATTGCCATGGCGACGGCCGTCGGCCTGTCTCACAACATGTTTGATGCAGCAATGTATCTTGGTGTCTGCGATAAAATCGTCCCCGGCCTTCTGATTGGAGCGCTAAGTTTCGGACATTTACCAGCGGTCTTTGTTCCAGCTGGTCCAATGCCCTCAGGACCACCCAACTCCGAAAAAGTTCGCACTCGCCAGCTGTATGCCGAAGGCAAAATCGGTCGTGACGATCTGCTAGAAGCAGAATCGGCTTCCTACCATTCTCCTGGCACCTGTACATTTTATGGCACGGCCAATTCCAATCAAATGTTGATGGAATTTATGGGGCTTCACCTGCCGGGTGCAAGTTTTGTCAACCCAGACACGCCACTGCGCGATGCTCTGACAATTGCGGCAACCGAAAGAGCTTTGCAGATCACAGCAACCGGCAATCAGTTTACGCCGGTTGGCGAGATGATCGACGAGAAGTCAATCGTCAATGCAGTGGTTGGATTGCACACGACAGGCGGTTCGACCAATCACGTTCTACATCTGGTGGCCATCGCAAAAGCTGCCGGCATCAAATTGACGCTGGAGGACATGTCCGAGCTTGCCGAATGCACACCGTTGCTTACGCGGGTTTATCCCAACGGCCCAGCCGACGTTAATCATTTTCACGCTGCGGGCGGCCTGCCCTTTGTGATTGGCGAACTTCTGCGTGGTGGACACTTGCATGAGGACGTTATGACAATTTCGGGACGCGGATTGGGACATCAGGTACAAGAGCCAAAACTGGATGGGACTAGAGCTATATGAGAAGAAGCTCCAAATATTCCAGGCAATGACAAAATCGTGGCAACGCTTGAAAAACCCTTCTCAAAGGACGGTGGCCTAAAAATTCTGACTGGCAATATAGGTCGCGCCGTCATCAAGATTTCAGCGGTCAAGAAGGACCATCATGTAGTTGAAGCTCCGGTAAAGATTTTTGACACCCAAAACGGTATTCGCGAAGCGTTTGAAGCTGGCGAACTCGATATGGATGTGATTGCGGTCTGCCGCTTTCAGGGGCCACGCTCCAATGGCATGCCGGAACTCCACAAACTGACTCCCCCGCTGGGAGTTTTGCAGGATCGAGGATACAAAGTTGCGCTGATCACCGACGGCCGCATGTCCGGCGCATCCGGCAAAGTTCCAGCAGCCATTCATCTGACACCAGAGGCCGCTGACGGCGGCCCGATTGCCAAACTGCGAGATGGCGACATTGTCAGACTGGACGCAGTAACAGGAGAACTGAAAGTGTTTGTCGACGACTCAGATTGGCAAAAGCGTGAGGTGATCACTGCTGATTTGTCTGAAAATCAGTTTGGTATGGGGGTGGAATTACTGTCCTCCTTGCGCACAAATGTCAGCACCGCAGACACCGGTGCAAGTGTGTTATAGGGGCACTCCAAGCTCCATAACTCAGTGAATCTAACCGAGCCCGCGATTTTGCCGCTGAAATAGCATCGGTAAGGGCAATTTTACCGACTTTTACTTGCTTTTTTGCGCGTTGTGGCGTCAAAACGCATCGCGCCTCAAGCAATGATGCGCCTAGCCGGTTCGGTGGAGACTGAATGGAAAGTCTGGGTCTAACAGTGGAAATGGTGGCAGTGCTGAGCCTGCTCACTTTGACCGTGATTCTCTTTGTTACTGAGCTTGTGCGTGTCGACGTTACGGCAATTATCATATTGGTCGTATTGGGGCTGCTCGGCTACGCACCGGGCTTGGAAAATATCGGCGACACCAGCACATTATTCGACGGATTTTCGTCAAATGCGGTGATCTCAATTATTGCGGTAATGATCATCGGCGCAGGCCTCGACAAAACCGGTGTAATGTCCGCCGTCACCGCTGTAATCTTGCGCTTTGGTGGGCAGACTGAAGAGAGAATTATTCCCATCATTGCTTCAACCGTGGGAGTGATATCCTCGTTCATGCAAAATGTCGGCGCTGCGGCTTTGTTTTTGCCCGTCGTCTCGCGGATATCCTCTCGCACTGAAATTCCCATGTCACGGCTGCTCATGCCTATGGGCTTTTGCGCAATTTTGGGGGGCACGATCACCATGGTGGGTTCATCGCCGCTCATTCTGTTAAATGATCTGATGGCCAGTTCAAATGCCAGCTTGCCAGCCGATGCCCAAATGCAGCCATTCGATCTGTTTTCAGTTACCCCTATCGGCCTCACTCTGGTCGTATCCGGCATATTATATTTCATCATTTTTGGCAGGTTTTTGCTTCCCGGCTCCAAGGAAGATGGCCCGACGGCTGCCGATGTTCGTGCTGACTATCTTAGCCGGCTTTATGGTCTGGATTCCGGTTATACCGAGCTTAGTGTTCCAGAAGATTCTCCAATCGTCGGGCGGGCGCTCCTCGATATTCACGCCGAGTTCAACATTTATGTGATTGCCATTCATGTGAATAACAAATCCCATCTCGCTCCGATTGTTCTTGATATCCTAGAGGCGCCTTGCCGTTTGGCCGTTATGGGACAACCGAGCGCAATCCGTCGATTTGCGGTTCAAAACGACCTCTTCATTCATCCCCGGATCGACAAATTTGCCCATGACCTTGCCGCCCATCGCTGCGGTGTTGCAGAGATTGTGATCCCGCCTGACTCGTCGATGATCGGCAAATCTGCCCGTGAAGTGCGCGCCCGTGAACGCTATGGGTTCTCATTACTGGCCATCTATCGCGGTGAAGACGTTCTCAGCCACATCAGTACCGATGATCACGAACCAACTGTTATTGGCTTTGAACCGCTTCGGGCGGGCGACACCATATTGGTTCACACTGCCTGGAGGACGTTGAGCGCCCTGAAACGCGATCGGAATTTCGTTATTGTCACCAGCGATTTTCCACAGGAAGAACTCCGTCCTAAGAAACTCGGCTGGGCATTGCTGTTTTTCGCAATTTCGATTGGGATGATCCTTTTGACAGACGTTCTGTTGTCCCTGTGTCTGTTGACAGGAGCGGCGGGAATGATTGTCAGCCGTGTGTTGCGGATTGACGAAGCCTATGCGGCGGTTGGCTGGAATACGGTATTTCTATTGGCCAGTCTTATTCCGCTCGGCAGTGCAGTGCAGACAACCGGAACAGCAGAATGGATAGCAACGGGTATTTTATCGGCTCTCGACGGAGTGCCGATTTGGGGCCTGCAAATTGGAGTTGCTGTGCTGGCGACGGTATTTACGTTGATTATGTCCAACGTTGGTGCCACCGTCCTTCTCGTTCCTCTGGCCGTTTCAATTGCCGTGGCAGCAGGTGGCGACCCGGCAATATTTGCCCTCACAGTCGCAATATCAACGTCGAATTCGTTCCTGATTCCAACTCATCAGGTGAACGCCTTGATTATGGGGCCTGCAGGTTATGCGGTTCGTGATTTTATGCGTGCCGGAATCGGCATGACCGCCCTGTTTTTGATTGTCTCGATTGTCATGATGAATGTGATCTTTTAGGCCCGAAGCAACACCGTAACACCGGCAATATCGAGCATTGCACTTCCCAACAGGATTTCATCACTGTCGGCGATCAGATGGCTCGCATCACGAGTATCGGGAGCGTAGTTGACGATGGTCCGCAGATTTCCGCGATCTCTGATACGCAGGTCATCTCCGGTTTCCATCCACTCCAATCCGGCAGTCTCAAGTTGATGTTGAATCACATGCCGGAGCAAGTTCTCATCTGGCCAACCTGCCAGATATGATGTTCTTTCCTGGCTCAAATAAGCCGGCATACCGTCCAAATTTGATAGGTGCACAGTGACGTTATCCCCGGCGTCAATTGTTTCTGACCAGCGCTGCATTGCACCATGGCTTTCGACAGGTACAGCCGATCCGGGGCGCAGACTTTCGGTTCGCAATACGCGAATATTGATCAGTTTTTGCAACGGTCCTGGTGCAAGATTTTCCGGGATGGCGTGATTGATGGTTCGTGAGCCCGATCGTGCACCAAATACAAATCGCGCGCTCGAATTTGAAACCCGCTGAACAAAAGCATCATCCAGCATCACCAGATGCGGCACCACAACCAATTGATAGCCATCAAAATCATCAGCCGATGAAACAATATCCACGTTCTGTCCGGCCTTTCGAAGTTCCGAATACCAGGCCAGGGTTAGTTCAAAACCGTCGTAGTCTTCGCCTTGCGGTTGGGTTTGAGTTGCCCATTGCGACGGATAGTCAAACACCAAAGCCACCGGTGATTGTGTGGTTTCCGCCAGCGGCAGGGCAAGCAGTTCCGCGGCAACCTGACTTGCTTCATCATAGGCCACATCAGCGCTACCGTCAAGAAGATTCAGTGCTGCATGGAATTGTTCTTGTGCAAAGGGCGCTTGCCGCCATCGGAAATAACTGACGACTTCCGCGCCATGTGCAAACGCTTCGTGGCTCCATAGTCTCACCATTCCTGGATGAGGTGCAGGGTTCCAGGGAGCCCAGTTTACTGGCCCCGGCTGCTGTTCCATCACCCACATTCGGCCACGGCCACAGCCGCGGTACAAATCATGGTGGAAGGCTTGAAAGTCGGGGTCGCCGGCTCGCAGATACCAATTTTTCCAGGCATCATCACGTCCAAACCGCTCCAGATTCCCAAGAGGATAGGAATCCCATGACGCAATATCGAGATCCTTGCACACATCGAAGTGGTCGAATTCGAGAAACTTGCCCATGAAGTTGTGGATCAAATCCCGCCCCGGAGAGTATCGTCGCAAAATGTCAGTCTGGATTTTGTTGAAGGCGACAACCTGATCTGAAGCGTAGCGCCTGAAATCAATCACACGCGATGGATTGGGTTCAGTCACCGTAAGATTAGGAAGCTCAATCTCGTTGAAATCACTGACCTCCATGGACCAAAACACATTGCCCCAAGCCCGGTTAAGTGCATCTGGCGACTGATATTTCTGGGCAAGCCAGTTGCGAAATCCAATCAGCGCATCGTTGGAATAGCTCAAGGTGGTGTCGTGGCAGCCATATTCGTTGTCCACCTGCCAAGCTTCGACCGCCGAATGACTGCCATATCGCCTGGCGAGAATCTCGGTAATTCGGGCAGATTCACGACGATACCCCAAATGGGAAAAATCATAGTGGCGACGCGACCCCCATTTTCGAGGGCTCCCATTGGCGTCAATCGCAACCATGTCCGGCATCTCATCAACCAGCCATTTTGGTGGCGTGGCTGTTGGGGTGACATGACAATCTTTAATCCCGCATCGGCGAGAATTCCGATAATCTTGTCCAGCCAGTCAAATTCGAATTCGCCACGAGCCGGTTCAAATCTTGACCAAGCAAATTCGGCAATCCTCACATATCGAATACCGCATTCAACCATGCGCCGAGCGTCAGTTTCCCACATGTGGGAAGGCCAGTGCTCAGGATAATAGCAAACTCCCAGTGCCGGAGATATTTTACTCATCTACTGACTTCTCAATAAAATGACGCAGCCAAATGCCGAAGCATTATTGGTAAACATCTGCAAAAAACGCTCTTTCCTATCATACGCTTCGAAAATCAAGCCCCGGAAACAATTTAAGCGAGGATGCAAGTGGTAACTAATGCGGAGATCAAATTCGTAGTCCGTCGCTTCCAAACAACATGGCAGTGGTGGGGTCGACTCCTACCGAAGCTACTTGTCCATCCTGCACTGTGGCATGCCCCTTCTGCTCGACGGTCAGGGGCAAACTGCCACCAATGTTGAGATAGAGATAGGAGTTCCCGCCCAATTGCTCGACGACACTGGTTGGCGCTTTGAATTTATGTTTCGCCCCTTCTGCAGCAATAAAATGCTCTGGCCGGAGGCCCACAAGAACGGCTTCACCCTTTTCAGGTGACCTGTCACGCGTAGCCACATCAAATTTTAGATCGCCAATCGAGGGAATATTTATTTTTGCCGAGCCTTTTTGGGAACTTATAACTTCAGCATCCAGGAAATTCATCCGCGGAGAGCCAATAAAGCCAGCCACAAATTCATTATCCGGATTATCATAAAGTTCCAGCGGCGATCCGTATTGCTCAACAATACCTGCTCGTAACACAACGATTTTGTCAGCCAGTGTCATCGCTTCTGTCTGATCGTGGGTCACATAGATCATGGTTGAATCGAGGTCATTATGAAGTTTGGCTATTTCCAGTCGCATTTGAACCCGGAGTTCTGCGTCCAGATTGGACAGCGGTTCATCAAACAAAAACACCTTCGGTTCTCGAACAATCGACCGGCCAATCGCCACACGTTGCCGCTGACCACCTGACATGGCAGCGGGCTTTCGCTTCAGCAGTGGTCCGAGTTCAAGGATTTTTGCAGCTTTTTGCACACGATCATCAATTTCCTTGGGATCGGCACCATTCATTTTCAATCCGAAAGCCATGTTGTCGTAAACTGTCATATGTGGGTACAGAGCGTAGGACTGAAACACCATGGCAACACCGCGTTCAGACGGCTCCACATTGGTGACATCCGTGTCACCAATTTCGATCTGACCAGACGACGTGTCTTCAAGTCCCGAAACGAGTCTCAACAAAGTGGATTTTCCACACCCCGACGGTCCAACAAATACAATGAAATCACCATCATCAATCTCAAGATCCACGCCATGAATGACATGCACATCACCAAATGACTTTTTCACATTTGTGAGTTTAACACCGGCCATTTATTTCTCCCGATTTACTTTTCAATGACACTGGGCTGCAGCCCGGGCCTGATTAATACAAATTCTCAAATTCATTCCTGAGACCGCGGTCCCAATCTTGCTTCCATGTCGCTTTCAATTGCTCTGGCGGTTTCAAGCACTAGTGATTTCCAGCGGACCATTTCATCCTGCGAAATCCGGAAAGCAGGCCCGGTAACCGAAACACCGGCAATAATTCCGCTTTCCACTCCACCCAATCCGGCGGCGATACAGCGAATTCCAGGTTCGTGTTCTTCCCGGTCATAAGAAATACCGCTGGACCGAATTTCGGCCATTTCTGCCAACAACAGTTCGGGCGTGTACAATGTCGTCTCGGTGTGGCGGACATAGTCAAACTGAGACGCGCGTGCAGCACAGTCATCTTCCGGCAACATGGCCAACATCGCTTTGCCAACGCCGGTGCAATACAAGGGTGAGGCATTACCGACCTGCGAATGCATGCGAACGGTTTGTTTGGATTCAATCTTATCTAGATAAATTACCTCAAGCCCACTCATCAGTCCCAGATGAACCGTTTCTCCGGTTTCATCATGCAACTTGCGAATATGAGGCTCTGCGAGCAGACGAAATGTATTCCCAGACCAGGATCGCGCGGCCAGTTTCAGCAATCTCAGACCCGGTACGTAGGAATGATCGGCATTGACCGAAACCAGTCCCTCGGCAATCAAGTTTGATATTTGTCGATGCAAAGTCCCACGGGGTTGATCGATTTCGCTCAACAAATCGGTAAACCGAGGAGGTGTTTCAGCCAGCGCAATGACATCGAGAACTTCCATTGCCTTGCCCAGCGTTCCGGTTTGGGGTTTGCGGCGCGCACCACCAGCACCGTCAGGCGTTTGAGCACCAGACGCACCTTGTTCCGCCTCTTCTGAAAGACTGTCCACTCGGTTCACATCACATTTTTACATTTGAGCACAGTTGCAAAACTGGCGCTTGACATTCAAGCAGTCTAGACGAATAATTCTATATAGTCAAATTGAGTTCCAAATAACGGAACTTTATATGACCGCTACGTCGCGCCCATCTTGCTTGCATGATGGAAGGCGGTGAAAGATTGCAATGGTCTTTATCGACCCGGATATTGGGTCGACGTTTTCGCTTTTTGAGGAAAGCGGATTTTTTAACTGGGAGGAAAACCTAATGTATAAGTCGCTCATCAGAGCTACCACTGCAGTAAGTGCTGCAGCATTGTTGGCCACTTCGGCCTGGGCTAGTGATCTGGTCGTCACCTATGACGATTTGAATCCAGCGCCAAAAAAGGCATTTGAAACCGTCATCGAGGCTTTCAAAAAAGCCAACCCTGACATCAATGTCACAACCAACATAACTGATCGTGAAGCACACAAGAGCGCTATTCGTAACGCTCTGCTGAACGATGCACCCGACGTGATCACCTGGTATCCGGGCAACCGTATGGGACCATTTGTTGATGCTGGGCTGTTCATGGATATTTCTGACCTGTGGGGCAGCGATCCGAACCTTTCCGACAAGTTCAACGCTATCAAGGCGACAATGACCCGTGACGGAAAACAATGGGGTGTACCATACTCATTCTATCAGTGGGGCGTTTATTACCGCAAAGACATTTTCGACAAGTTGAGCCTGTCAGAACCCAAGACCTGGGCCGACATGCTCGGTGCTTGTGACAAGATGACAGCGGCCGGGGTGACACCGTTCACAATCGGTACAAAGTACCTTTGGACAGCTGCTGGCGTGTTCGACTACCTGAACCTGCGCACCAACGGTTATGAGGTTCACAACGACCTGACAGCCGGTAAAATCAAATATACCGACCCGCGCATCCGCGCGACTTTCGCCAAATGGGGCGAATTGCTTGAGCGTTGTGCACCTATCAAAAACCACGCCACCATGTCCTGGCAGGATGCAATTGCACCTTTCGCTAAGGGTGATGCTGCCATGTATGTGATGGGCAACTTCTCGGTTGCAGCCTACAAGGATGCTGGACTGAAAGACGAGCAGATCGATTTCTTCCAGTTCCCTGAAATCACACCTGGCCTGGCACGGGCCGAAGAAGCGCCAGCCGATGCGTTCTTTATCCCGGCGAAAGCCAAGAATGTTGAAAACGCCAAAAAGTTCATGGCGTTCATCGCAACACCTAAGATTCAGGGTGATTGGAACAAGGCCATCGGTCAATTGCCGCCGAACTCTGCCGCCGAAGTTAACAAGGATGACAAGTTCATTGTTGAAGGCATGCAGACATTGTCGACAGCTTCCGGTCTGGCTCAGTTTTACGACCGCGATGCACCTGCCGCCATGGCGAAAGCCGGCATGGAAGGTTTCCAGAAATTCATGCTGGACCCCTCTACATTGGAAGAAGTCCTGACGAACCTGGATAAGGTTCAAGCGGAAGTCTACTAAGACCACTTTAACGGGTGACCCAATCGGTCACCCGTTTCTATTTTGCCGTCGAAAGACAATCTAATTAACGATGCTGGCGGCAACTTGAATGCGTCAGGGCCCTGCCCCGGCCAAATTTTTAATTGCCGAAGATCGGAGCCATCATGACCGCATCCGGACAACCAATCTCACAATATGACACATCCATGCCACGGGTTGTCTCGGGTGCAGTTTTGTTGGTTGTGGCTTTGTTGGTCATGCTGTCCATAGACGTGTCCTGGGTTGCCGAAACATTCGGCTTTCAAAAACGGGTTGATGCCAGGGTTCCCACATTTTTCATTCGCATGGTTTTCCTGATCGCTGTGCTTGCTGGCGCCTTTATCAGCTTCACCAGCCTGTCATATTACAAGCGCAATCGCGTCATGTTGGCCCCGTGGCTATTTTTATCCATCGGCCTGGCCTTTTTCCTGATCTACGTGATCATCCCGATTTTTCAGTCGATCTCTTACTCCTTCACCAAATGGAACGGCCTTTATGACGTCACCGGTACCTGGACCGGAGAATGGGTCGGCTTTTACAATTACCGGCTTCTTCTGGAAGACCCAAATTTTTACACGTCGTTGGCCAACAATCTTCTTTGGCTCATCCTGTTCATGCTCGCTATTCCAATCGGACTTGGAATTGCCCTGTTTCTTAACCAGACGGTCACGGGTATTCGCATTTACAAGTCGATGTTCTTCTTTCCATTCGTTATTTCTCAAGTGGTGGTCGGATTGATATTCTCCTGGGCCTATAACCCGGAATTCGGGCTGTTGAGCGAAATTTGGGGCTGGTTCTTCTGTGAGCAAAAACTCAACATTGTTGGCAACCTGACAACATCGTGCTCCATCGATCCGCCTTCCATTCTCGGCGAGGCCAAATATGCAACCTACGGAATCATTGCCGCAGGTCTGTGGCCGCAGATTGCCTATTGCATGATCCTCTATCTCACCGGCCTGAATAATGTATCTCCCGATCAGGTTGAAGCGGGACGGCTGGACGGTGCCAAGGGCTGGAAAATGTTGCGCCACGTTATTCTGCCTCAGCTGCGCCCGGCAACGTTCATCGCCATCGTGGTGACGGTTATCGGCGCGCTGCGTTCATTCGATATGATTGCAACGATGACGCAAGGTGGCCCCTTCGGTTCCACCAATGTGCTGGCCTATTACATGTTTGATCAGGCAGTCGGGGAAGGCGTCGGCAGATACGGCTACGGCTCATCAATCGCGACGGTGCTGTTCTTCATCATGCTGATTTACATCAGTTACTTCCTGTGGCGCATGTACCAAGACGAAAAGACGGAGCACTGATATGTTTCCAGCACCGATCGAAAAGTCCACATCAAGCGTTCAAACGGCCTACAAAGTGGCTCTGCCGGTGGCGCTGCTGCTCTGGCTGCTGCCACTGATAGCCATTTTCCTGACGTCCATTCGTCCGGCGGTGGATATTAACACCGGCAACGTCTTTGGCATTCCCAGTGAATTCAACCTGATCGAGAATTATTCAGCCGTCTTTCAGCAAACCGATGCTTGGCGTTATATGGTCAATACATTGATCATTACCTTGCCCACCATGATCATATCAGTAGGTCTGGCCTGCCTGACCGGCTACGCACTGGCAATTTACAAGTTCAAATCGGCATTGCCCATTTTCTTTGTCTTTGTTGCCGGAAATTTCGTACCTTTCCAGATCCTCATGCTGCCAGTCATCGACCTGTCCAACCGACTGGATATCTACAATACCGTTCCCGGATTAGTGATGTTTCACGCGGCTTTTCAGACCGGATTTTGCACCTTGTTCATGCGCAATTTCATGAAGGCATTGCCGTTTGAATTGATTGAATCCGCCCGAATTGAGGGTGTTGGTGAGTTCAGGATATTCTGGCATCTGGTCCTGCCGTTGGTACGACCAGCAATTGCCGCCCTTGCAGTGCTGATATTTACATTCATCTGGAATGATTTTTTCTGGGCCACAGTGATGATTCAGGACGATGCGTCGCTGCCAATAACGGTTGGAGTTCGTTCGCTCAACGGAGAATTTGTCCAGCAATGGCAACTCATCTCTGCCGCATCACTTTTGGCAGCTGTGCCGCCAGTCATCATGTTCTTTTTAATGCAAAAACACTTCATCGCCGGGCTGACGCTTGGTGCGACGAAGGGTTAATTCTCTGGAGGCCTAGTTGGCCGCTGTACACACCCTTCGCCTGGATGCCCCAGCCGCAACGATACTGTTTAGTTGGACTGATGGTGTCCCTGAGATCATTTATTTCGGAGCACCAATAGCAGCTGATCTGGATGTTGAGCTATTTGCCCTCTCCCGTTCGCGTCCACAGGGCTTTGCCACACTTGACGCCAGCGCACCAGTTTCAATGCAACCTGAGATTTCACGCGGATTTATGGGCCATCCTGGCCTGATCGCCCATCGCAGCAATACTGATCAGGCTGGTTGGGCTGGCCTGTTTCTGTTTGCCGAGCAACAGGCCATCGAAAATGGCGTACTGTTCCGCTGTCTCGACGAGCACCGGGCACTGGTTTTGGAAATTACTTGCACTTTGTGCCCAATTTCCAGTGTCGCCGTCTTCAAATCTCGCTTGATCAATGAAGGAGAAAACCACTGCATTGTCGACTGGTTAAATGCGCCGGTTGTTCCTGTTCCACAGGCGTTATCAGAGTATTTCCACTTCCATGGTCGCTGGTGTGCCGAGTTCACCATTGATCGTCGCGCTGTGCCGATGGGATTGGTAAAAGCGGAGAACCGGCGCGGGCGGACCAGTCATGAAGCATTTCCAGGAACGATTATGCTGACCCCAACGACAAATGAGGAATCTGGTGGATGCCTTGGTGTCCATCTGGGTTGGAGCGGCAATCATCGCATGGTGCTTGAACGCCTGACCACCGGCGAGTGCCAGTTGCAGATGGGCGTGCTGCATTTTTCCAGAGAAGGTAATCTTCCCCCGGGCGAAATTCTGGAATCACCTGAATTATTCGTCGCTCAGTCTGACCAGGGACTGAATGACATGAGCCAAAAATTTCACACCTATATCCGGCACAATATTCTCAACTTTCCTGACCCTGACAAACCTCGTCCGGTTACAGTCAACACATGGGAAGCACTCTATTTTGACCATAACCTGAGCCGCCTCAAAGCGCTTGCCGATGCCGCAGCAGACGTTGGTGCAGAACGCTACGTGCTCGACGATGGCTGGTTCAAGGGGCGCAACGACGACACCACGTCGTTGGGAGATTGGTATCCTGATGAACAAAAATATCCAGATGGCCTTCATCCAATTGTCGATTATGTAATTGATGAAAAAGGCATGGAGTTTGGGCTTTGGGTCGAGCCTGAAATGGTCAATCCGGACAGCGATCTTTATCGGGAACACCCGGACTGGGTTTTGCAGTTAGACCCCTATCCCCGCATGACCGGGCGCAATCAACTTGTGTTGGATCTGACGAATTCGCAGGTGCAGGATTACCTGTTTGCCCGACTTGGCAACCTGCTAAGCGAATATCGCATCACCTATCTCAAATGGGATATGAACCGCGACCTGGTATTGCCGGGAGACCGGTCGGGCAACGCTGCAGTTCATCGACAAACCGCCGAGCTTTATCGATTGATCGACCGGATACGCTCCGGATTTCCAGATGTAGAGATTGAAAGCTGCGCCTCAGGCGGTGGCCGCATCGACTTTGAAATTTTGAAAAGAACTCACCGATTCTGGACCAGCGATTCCAATGATGCGGTCGAACGAACCCGTATTCAGACCGGGTTTTCCTATTTTTTTCCACCAGAAGTCATGGGCTCGCATGTGGGCCCCGCCTGGTGTCATACATCCGGTCGCGGTTTCCATCCCAATTTTCGGGCGCTGGTGGCCGGTTATGGCCATATGGGCCTGGAACTGGATCTGACAAAAATCGATGCATCGGACACCGCCATATTCATAGAGGCCGTCCAACGCTACAAGGACAGCCGGCATCTTTGGCACAGCGGTTCGTTTCATCGCATCACAACTGTTGACGCCAGCCTGCTGGGCGCCGCCACGATCAGCTCGGATCAGCGCTCTGCCCGTGTGGTGATGATGCAGATTGATCGACCTCGCTCGGTGATTCCACCGAATGTCGCAGTGCCGGGTCTGGATCCGGACAAAAACTACCACGTTGTCCTGGAAACTCCGCTGGACGTTGCAAAACGCGCCAGCAGACGGTTCGACAACCCGCTGATGGATGATGGGTTTGTCATGAGTGGATCTGTGCTCGGCTCCGCTGGAATTCAATTGCCGGTTCTTTATGCGCAGTCCGGCGTCGCACTTTCCCTGGAGGCGGTGTGATGGCTGCCAATCAATGTAATTCGGGTGGTTTGATCGTGCTCGATTGGGGCACAACCAATGTACGTTTGGCGCTGCTCAATATCGATGGATCGATTGTAGAGGAGCGTCGTGGCGAAAGTGGTGTTGGAACCTTTTCACACGATGAATTTGAGGCACACTTTGATAGACTCACCGGAGGATGGCCGCAGGTTCCGGCAATTGCCGCAGGCATGGTCGGAAGTCGTCAGGGATGGCGCGAAGCTCAATATTTGGCCTGCCCCGCGTCAACTAATGATTTGGTGCAGGGCCTGCAGCATTTCTGCCATGACGGACGTCCAATCACTATTGTGCCGGGTCTGACTCTGAACGATGGTCAGCGATTCGACGTAATGCGGGGTGAGGAAAGTCAGATTGCCGGATTTCTAACGCAACAGCCCCATTATTCCGGCACCTTGTTGATGCCGGGAACCCACAGCAAATGGGTGCGCATTGTTGATGGTACGGTTGTCAGCTTTCAGACCTATATGACTGGCGAAATGTTCGAGGCGCTGAGTGAACACACGATACTCCGCCATTCCCTGTCCAAGCCATCCAATGACACAGACCGTTTTCTCGCAAAAGTCGCGCAACTGTCTGACGAACCATCATCTTTTGAGGGTGCGCTGTTCGGATTACGGGCGCGACACTTGCTTACCAACAGTGACGCTACCGAACTACATCAGGAACTGTCAGCGCTGTTGATTTTGTCGGAATTGAAGGCAGGGCTTAAGGATGGATTCAGTCTCCACGACGAAGTGATACTCATTGGCAGCGAGGGATTAACCGGACTGTATCAAGGCGCGTTGAAGGCAATGAACATAAACGCAACCTGCATCCGGGGAACCGGTCTTGTTTGGCCGGCATTGTTTGATCTGGCATGCAAGTCCAATTTGATAACGGGAACAAGAGCATGAACCGCAATATCGAAGGGCACCGCCCACTGGTCGCGATTTTGAGAGGCATCAAGCCATTCGAAGTCGAAGAAATCGGACAGGCCCTTATTGAGGCCGGATTCGGCATTATTGAAGTACCCCTGAACTCTCCCGATCCATTGAAAAGTATCTCGCTTCTGGCGGACAAGTTTGGCGATCAGGCAATCGTTGGTGCAGGGACTGTCCTGACCCCTGACCAGGTCGATCAAGTTGTGGGCGCTGGTGGTCGGCTGATTGTCTCGCCCAACATGAATGTTGACGTCATTTCACAAACCAGAAAACGAAATGGATTGTCATATCCCGGCGTCTTCACACCGACTGAAGCCTTCGCGGCCATCGATGCTGGGGCCCACACGTTGAAATTCTTCCCAGCAAGCCTGCATGGTCCGGACGGCATCAAGGCTATTAAGGCGGTTCTCCCGGAAACCATTTCGGTGCTGGCTGTTGGTGGTGTTTCAATCCCGACAATTGGCGAATGGCTGAAGGCCGGAAGCGATGGATTTGGTATCGGTTCCAACATTTATAAGGTTGGATGGAATGCCCAAAAGATCGGACAGGAAGCCGCCGCCTTTGTTAAAGCATTTGACCAAGAGAACAGCTAAAGCAGCCGGGTTTAACTGCTCTCAAACCACGCTAAAGCCCGGTTCGGCACTGGCTTTCTCGATCCATTGCCAGAAACTGCGCACTAGGCTGGTGAACACGTAGAGATCAAAACTATTTTCACCCGTTCGGTGAATTGTCAGCCCGATTTCATGATGATGACCAACCTGCGTGGTACCGGTTGGAAATGCCGACAGATCAAAATCCAGAGCAATACCACTTGCCAGCACCCAAGTTGCCTTCTCCCCGCTGATCGACACGACCACCCGGGCATGAGTCAGACCGGTAACCGCTCCAAGTTCCGCACCAATTTTCTTACGGAGCTTGTCTTCAAGACCCTCGGCTGGATCGTCGATCAACCAGCGCCCTGGTCCTGTAGGCATGACACTACGTTTGCCACGGGTTCCGTTGATCAGTTTCTCAACCTCACCTACGCTGTCCGGCCAGGCCTGAACTTGCACAAGTGAATCGCACAGGCGTTCTGACAAGATTATCTTGTCAGACCCGCTGCGTGGCATGGCCAACTCATGTAGGGGCGATAGTTTTTCTGCTAGATTAGCCACGCATTCTTCCCCCTTCAGGATCCACCATATGATGGCTTAGCACTTCGATAGCAACATGCGCATCCCGAACCGGATTGGTTGCAAAAAGCTTTTCGCCGTGCCTTTTGTACCCACCTTCAAGCAACGCCAGTGATATGTAGCAGCCGAGCTCGGGCGAGAAACAAGTGGAAGTCGTATGCCCCTGACTGATTCCCGGCTCGTCCTTAGATCCGGCAACCAAATGGGAGCCGCCGCGAATTCGCTGTCCATCCAATGACTTGACTGCAACCAGTTGAAGGCGATCTTGCTTGCTGAACGTCTCACGTTGCAAAAGCACTGACCCAACAAAATTCTTCTTGCTGGAAACCATGCCACTGAGACCCAGATCATGAGGTGTCGTGCGACCATTCAGTTCAGGCCCGGCTACGTGACCTTTTTCAATGCGCAATGTAGACAGGGCTTCCAGACCATAAGGCACGACGTCCAATTTCCTGCCAGCGCTCATCAGCGCGTGCCACAGGGCGGATCCCCAATGCGCTCCGCAATAAACTTCAAATGCAAGTTCGCCAGAAAACGACAGGCGTGCAATCTTTACAGGAATGTCGGCGATAACACCGTCCACCAAACCCATGAACGGCAATCCCTTGTCACTGACATCGCACTTTTTCACGCAGACTTTTAGCAATTCGCGAGACTTCGGACCTGCAACGGCAACCCCTGCCCATTCATCCGATACCGAAGCCAGGGCCACCTTGAGATCAGGCCAGACAAAATCACGGTAATATTCCAGATGCTCCATAACCCGCCCGGCACCTGCCGTCGTGGTCGTCATCAAGTAGCGATGTTCGTCAAACCGCCAAGTGGTACCATCATCAAACAAAAAACCATCTTCACGCAGCATCAAGCCATAACGCGCTTTGCCAACCGGAAGCTTTGCAAATCCATTGGTGTAGACACGGTTGAGAAATTCCGCTGCATCCGGACCCTGTACATCGATTTTTCCAAGTGTCGAGACGTCTACAATTCCGACGCCCGCACGAACTGCCTTAGTTTCGCGAATATAGGCCTGCTCGACAGTTTCGCCCGGCAGATTATAGGTCTCAGGTCTCATCCAGGGACCGTTGGCATACATGCCGGCTCCTGATTCGACGTGAATGTCATGCATGGGCGTCAAACGCTCAGCCGCCAGGTGGCCGTATTTCTCACCGGCAATCGCACCCATCGCTACCGGAGTGTATGGCGGACGGAAGCGAGTCGTTCCAGTATCAGCAATCGGCTTGTTGCTGGCAGCGGCCATGATCGCGAGGCCAGTGACATTGGAAGTTTTTCCCTGATCTGTGGCCATGCCCAATGTTGTGTAGCGTTTCAGATGTTCAACGGAAACGAACCCCTCACGATGCGCCAATCGAACGTCTTCAGCGGTCACATCGTGCTGCAGGTCAACGAACGACTTACCACCGCTGTTGATTTCAAATACCGGCGCCGGGGCATAGTCGATTTCGTCCCCATCGATATCGGGACCGGATCCAATCTTGGCCGCCTGTTTGGGCATTGCAACTCCGGTGTCAGCCAATGCCTTCAGCGCTGCTTCTTCACCCGATCGAAATGCCTGGGCGAGACCAAACTCGCCGGCCATTGCTCCTGCTCCATGCCACTTTTGCAAGGGGTCACCAGGCAGGAAGGCTTGCAATTCGGTATCCCAAACCGGTTTGCCGCCCTGTTGAGACGTTAAGTGAAACGCAGGTGACCAACCCCCAGATACAGCCACGCAATCACATGCAATGGTTTTGCTGTCGGCGCCCAGTTCGCCCGTCAACTCGTTGTAAGTTGCGATTACGATCCCGTTGACACCGCGCATGCCTTTGACAGATCTGATCGCCGAACCACTGTGAATCGTTGCCCGGCATTCTTCACCCAGTACTCTAATCGATGCCTCGATGTCGGTACGGACATCGACTATGGCGGTCACGATCACACCAGCCTTTGCCAGGTCTCGGGCAGCCAGCCAACCAGTATCGTTGTTGGTGAACACAGCAACCGCCCTGCCCGGAGCCGTTCCGAACTCTACTGCGTAACGTCTGGCAGAATCCGCGAGCATAATTCCGGGGCGGTCGTTGCCAGCAAATACCATGGGACGCTCAAGTGCCCCTGTTGCAATGACTGCAGATTTTGCCCTTATGTTCCACGCGCGCTGACGTGGCACTGTCCTGTCCTTGTGGGCCAGATGATCAGTGACCCGTTCGATGGCAAAAAAAGTGTTGTCGTCAAAATAGCCTTGGACAGTCGTGCGGGTCAGGATCGAAACATTATCCATTGCCGAGAGTTCAGCAATTTGATCGGCACTCCACTCGCGCGCTGGCTCCCCATCGATAAAGTCAGGAGAACTGGCAAGTGCGCCACCGGCTCTCGCGGATTCTTCGCAAACAATCACACGAACCCCTGACGCAGCTACGCGGCGGGCAGCAGCCAACCCGGCCGCTCCAGAACCAACGACCAGAATGTCGCAAAACGCATTCATTCGCGCATAATGATCAGGGTCCGGAATGGTCGTTCCCCGACCAAGTCCAGCAGCGCGACGGATAAACTGCTCACACACCCACCAGAACCGGGTAGCCTTGTGTCCCCGAAGGGCGGGTCCCATGAATGTCTTATAGTAAAACCCAGCGCTGAACGCCTTGCCAGCCAGTTGATTGACTGCCATCAGGTCAAAATTGACGGATGGCCGCCGATTTTGAGAGCGCGCCACCAAGCCTTCAAATAGTTCTACCTCGGTGGCACGGATATTCGGCTCCGTTCGCCCGCCACTATGCAAGGTGACGAGCGCATTTGGCTCCTCAGATCCGGCAGTAAAAACCCCGCGTGGCCGATGATATTTGAATGATCGACCGATGATCGACAAACCATTGGCAAGCAGCGCGGAAGCCAGTGTATCGCCTTCAATGCCGCGATAACTTTTGCCGTCAAAACTAAATGATATGGACTTGTCCGACAGGTTCGTGCCAACCCCGTCTCGCAGATTTAACCGAAACGCACTCATTTCAACTGCTCCGCAAACGGGCCAACTGGTTCGCAAGACACAACATCATGCGTAACGGTATTACGCTCAACAATCATATGGGTGCGACATCCGGACGTGTGGTTCCATAATTCGCGGTGAAGTCCGTCTGGATTGGAACGGTCGTAAACATAAGCGTTGTGGTCGTCGACGGATGTGTTGTCCAGAGCAGGACGGGCAGCCGTAGCATCGCCTCGATAGGTAAATTCCTGATGATCGCGAGGGCCACAATATGGGCAGGTTAATCTCATCGTCCGCGCTCCTAATGATACCAGGGAGTTGGGCCCGCACCCAACTCATCAATCGGGTTGCCATCCTTGAATCGCTCAAGTGTAAACGCTTCGTTCAATCGGTGTGCCTTGTCATTTGCGATTGTATGGGCAAAGCACCAACCGCTGGCTGGCGTCGCCTTAAAGCCGCCATAACACCACCCCGCATTCAGATACATGCCCGGCAATGGTCCGGTCGCAATGATCGGCGAACCGTCCATCGACATGTCCATAACACCGCCCCAACAGCGCAGCAAGCGAAGCCGCGCAAAGGCCGGGAACATCGCGATCAGCTCACCGGTGACCTCCTCCCAGACCGGTAAATTTCCCCGCTGGGCGTAGGAATTGTAGTAGTCAATATTACCACCGAAGACCAAACCACCCTTGTCCGATTGCGAAACATAAAGGTGACCGGCGCCAAAAGTGGTCACCGTTGGGATGATTGGCTTGATACTTTCGCTAACAAAAGCCTGCAACACTGTGGTTTCAATAGGTAATTTATCGACGCCAGCCATTTTCATGACGCGGCCTGTATTTCCGGCAACCGCAACCGCCGTTTTCGCAGCGCGAATTTCCATTGGCTCACCATTGCGCATCACTTCGACACCGGCAATGCGCTCACCGTCCTTCAGAAATCCCACCACTTCGGTATTTTCAAGAATATCGACACCCAATTGATCGGCTGCCCGCGCATAGCCCCAGGCAACCGCGTCATGTCGAGCATTGCCCGCATCCGGCTGCAGCAAACCGCCATGGACTGGAAAACGTGCCGAGCCAGATACATCCAGACCCGGATTTAACCGAGCAACCTGATCACGATCCAGCAATTCCGACTGTACACCCATCAACCGCATCTGATTTCCGCGCTCAGCATGAGTATCCATCTGCCCAGGAGTATGGGCGAGATTGAGCACGCCTCGAGGTGAGAACATGACGTTGTAGTTGAGCGCATGGGACAGTTCCCGCCACAGCTCCATCGACTTTTCATAAAATCCGCTATTCGGCGTCAAACGGTAGTTGGATCGTACAATCGTTGTATTTCGTCCCACATTACCCGATCCCAGATAACCCTTTTCGATAACTGCAACATTGGTAATTCCATGAACGCTGGCCAGATAGAACGCGGTTGACAGCCCATGCCCTCCACCACCAACAATAATTACGTCATAAGTGCTTCGGGGTTCAGGTTTGCGCCACGCAGGGACCCAATCCCGATTGCCTCTAAGGGCGTTTTTCAAAATGGCAAAAGCAGAATACCGCATTGTTAGTTCAACTTTCTAGTGCCGGATTTTAAGGACAACACGCCCATGCTGGTTTCTCCATACAAACTTAGTCAGACGATTACAGCAAGGCATAACAATTGCGACAAGCCAGTCACTTCAGACGACAATGTGACGGAAAAAAAGTCTCTCAACAAGATGGTTGGGATGACAGATTTTGCTTGCGCTACTGAAAAATTTCTACACAGATACGAACAGCAGAAATTAAAACAATTCTGAAGGGCTGTCAGGAGCCATGACCGGGCCAATCCAGCAAATATCGTCAGAATTAGCCGCACTGAACCTAAGCCTGCGTCGACAACATGTCGACGGCTCGCATTTATGAGGACGTGAGATGATACGCACCGCGGTTACTGGCGAAGATGAATCACGGCATTTGTCGTTTTTGATTCTCGATCAGTTTTCCATGCTGTGTTTGGCGGCGGCGATGGATCCCTTGCGCTCTGCAAATCGCATGGCCGCTTCCAACTATTACAAATGGAGCCTTGTATCGCTTGACGGTAATCCCGTTACCGCATCCAACGGCATGGAAGTATCTGTCCAACACTCGATTGATGACATGGCCAAATGTGACATTCTGTTTGTTTGTGCAGGCTACAAACTGGAGGTTGAAGGCCAGTCTCACATGCTGGCGCGTCTCCGAGAGAGAGTGCGCCGCGGCGGTGCGATTGGTGGTCTGTCCATTGGTTCACACATTCTTGGGCAGGCAGGGTTGCTGAACGGCTATGACTGCACAATTCACTGGGAAAACCGCGCCTCATTCCAGGACGCATTTCCAGAGGCCAATTGCACAGGTCATGTGTTTGAAGTCGACCGAAATCGGTACACATCGGCCGGCGGCACCACTTCGATTGACCTGATGCTGCACATTATTGGCGAAGATTTTGGTGCTCAGGTGGCCAATGAAGTTGCCAACCAGTTTCAGCACGAACGAATCAGAACAAATATGGACCGACAGCGAGTGGGACCGGAGCGGGACCTCGCAGGAAAATCCGAAAAACTTCAACGGGCAGTTGAACTCATGTCGGAACATCTGGAAGAGCCGCTTTCAGCGTTGGAGATCGCCCGTAGAGTTGGATTGTCATTGCGTCAGGTCGAGCGTCTGTTTCTGCGGCATTTAAGCTGCACGCCGGGACGCTATTACATGACTGTACGTCTGGAGCGTGCCCGCGAACTGTTACGTCATACCAATGCGCCAATTTTAGATGTGGCTTTGTCGACCGGGTTCACCTCTCATTCCTACTTTGCTCAGAGTTATCGCAATCATTTTGGCTGTTCTCCATCAGAAGAAAGACGCGCCAATGCCTGAACCCGGGCCGCTCAGCGGAATCAAAGTTGTCGAACTGGCCTCAATCGGCCCTGGCCCGTTTGCGGCAATGATGCTGGCGGATCACGGAGCCGATGTTGTCCGCATCGACAAACCCGGTGGTCGAAATGTAGGCACGTCAAAGTCAGACAAAGACCCAATGCTGCGTGGGCGGCGCAAGCTGGAACTGAATCTGAAAGATCGTAATGACGTTGAAAGAGCCCTGGCGCTGATTGAAAAGGCAGACGTGCTGATCGAAGGCTATCGACCAGGCGTCACGGAACGCCTTGGTCTTGGGCCTGTCCAGTGCCATGAGCGAAATCCAGGGCTTGTTTACGGGCGCATGACAGGCTGGGGTCAAGACGGACCGCTGGCCCAACGAGCCGGCCATGACATTGATTATATCGCCATAACAGGTGCGCTTGATGCAATCGGCACTCCCGCGTCTGGCCCCGTCCCTCCAATGAATCTTGTTGGCGATTTTGGCGGTGGAGGCATGTTGATCGCCTTTGGCATTTGCGCAGCCCTGTTGCCCGCCAAGCTGTCTGGAAAGGGCACCGTGGTCGATGCCTCCATGGTCGAAGGAACGGCATTGTTGATGACCATGCCCTATTCCCTGAAGGCTCAGGGGTTGTGGCCCGCAGGGCGCGGTGAAAACCTACTCGATGGTGGTGCGCCATTTTATGGAACTTATCCCACATCGGATGGCAGGTGGATCGCATTGGGCGCTATTGAAGAACCCTTCTGGCAGCAATTGATCGACTGTCTTGAGCTGAACTCGGACTTCATGAACAGGCGCATGGATCCGCAAAACTGGCCCGAAATACGCCAATTGATTGCCGACAAAATCGCTTTACATCCAAGGCAACATTGGGAAGCCGTGTTTGAAGGTACCGACGCCTGTTTCGCACCCATCCTGACAATGGAGGAAGCCCCCGAGCACCCACACAATTTGGCACGCGGTGTTTTTCAATCGGTGGGTGGTGTCATGCAACCGGCCCCTGCCCCGCGTTTTGATGGAAAAGCAGCTGACGTTCCCGCGTCCGATACCAAGGCCGTCGATTATGATGCGGTTCTGGAAAGCTGGCTCTAACCGTCTTGTCTGTTTGGAGGACGGGACCGGTCTATCTGGTGAGTTACCAGATTTCCCTTGATTTCCCGTAACAGCTTTTTCTTGAAGGCCCGTTTGAAATCGAAATAGTCTGCCGCCCGTTCGACAAACGCACCGGGACCGCCGATGACGCGGTTGCGCAGGTAATAGTGCAAATAGCTGACTTCATTGATCACCGCCAACGCGTTAATTGTCGTGCCCTCGCGCACCACAGAATCCCGCGTGGTTTCAACTCTGTTGCCGTCGTTATTTTCACCGTCAGCGATCACGTCTATGACCCGTCGATCGGCCCTGGTCGGGGCAGTTTCAAACGAAAGCTGACTGAATTGAAGCGCCCCGGATATCGATGTCCCACCGTTGACCGTCTGTCGCCCCATACGGGCGGCCCGGTTGGCAAATCGGATCGCATCCCCCGGGTTAGTAATCGTGGTCCAGTCAATCGCCACTTTTTGAGTGCCAGACGTGGACCAGTGAATAACCAATACCGAAATTTGTCCGTGATACCCCTCAACGATCGCCTGTAGTACTTCAGGATCAGAGAACGCTGCAGCCACGCCCCCAGCCTGCAGCGCATATTCGCTGCCGTTGACGCTCCACGAGCAATCCATTGCAATAACAAGATTGAGATCGGCTCGCGCCGATTGTGCATGAGCAACGGTCAGCAACAGCAAATGCAAAAACAATGCTGTTGCAAGGCTTCTCATCAGCCGGGAGACAGGCCACGCAGACGCTCAGAGCGACGACGCAGCAATTCAACAGTTGTCAGCAGAAGGATCGACATTATGACAAGAATCGTCGCAACCGCCAGGATTGTTGGACTGATCTGCTCTCGCAATCCGGAGAACATTTGGCGTGGAATCGTACGTTGATCCACATCAGCCAGGAAGATGACTGCCACAACTTCATCCAGTGACGTGATAAACGCGAATAAAGCGCCAGAAATCATTCCCGGTGTAATCAGCGGCATGATTACCTTGGTGAATGTTGTCCAACCATTGGCTCCCAAACCCTCGCTGGCGCGAATGAGTGAGCGGTCAAAGCCTGACAAGGTCGCTGTCACGGTGATGATAACAAACGGCACGCCCAGCGTCGCATGGGCCAGAGTCAGACCCAGATAGGTATTCGCCAGCCCCTTCTCATAGCCCGGGATAATACCCTGCATGGTGCCACCGTAGAAGAAGAACATGCCAGTGGCGGTGATCACCAATGGAACAATCATCGGTGAAATCAAAAGGCTGGTAATTGCCGAACGGAAAGGCATTTCCGGGCGCGACAGGCCCAAAGCGGCCAGTGTGCCAAATCCGGTAGCAAGAATTGTCGATACAATCGCCAGGAAGAAGGAATTGCGCATGGCGCGAATCCATGTGGCATTGTTCCACATATCGCCCCACCAGTTCTCAGTGCCATCCGGTGCCGTCATGCCAAAGCGCCAGATATCCTGATACCAACGTGTGGAATAGGCCTCTGGATCCAGAGACATCATGCCTTCGGTGAAGGTGAAATAGGGTTCAGCGTTAAACGACAGTGGAATAATGATCAAAATTGGCGTGATCAAAAAAATGAAGATCACCGTACAAACCGCCAGGAAAATATATTTTCCTATCTTGTCCTTGGTCGTGGCGTAGAGCGGCAGATCATGCATGGCAAAATAAGGAATACCGAAAATGATCAGGAACCCCACCATTCCGGCAAACGACTGGGTGTAAGCCAGAAACAACAGGGATGCACCGACCAGAGTATAAAAGCCGCGGGTTTTACATTTTTCTGCAAAAGTCATGTCAGAGCCTATTCCGTTGAAAAACTCGCCTTAATCTCGGCAGTCTTTGCTGATTCAG
>JAALLE010000149.1 GCA_011087605.1 Hyphomicrobiales bacterium | reverse complement strand
ATCATCTCTTAGGCAAAATCACTTCTCTGTCTCATGAATGCTGACGGGGAACACTGTCGGAAGATTGAACTCCAAATACTGATCGGTACGTGACACCGAGCTCAGATAGCCAAACAAGGTTGGATGCCGACGTCGGAGTGAACCTTCGGTACACAGAAAATCATCGGCAGAAAACAGTTTCAGATTAGAGCGCATATAGACCTGCGCAACTGCATCCAGAACAGCCCCGCGGTCAGCGGCAATCAAGAGGTTGTAGATAATGTGCTTGAGACGCCAAAAAGCGTCAAAATCGCTCTCGATCTTCCCGGGTTGGCCCTGTGCCCACCGGCGGACAATGCTCTCGCAGCCACCGAACGCCGGTCGCCGCGCGATGAAAGCCCGGCATCGGTTAATCCCTTCGAGGGTGTCGAGATTGATCTGACCGGAAAACAGGAAGCCGACATCACCGTCGTGCTCGCCTTGGATCAGTGCCAGCACTTCGTCCAAATCGACACCCGCATCGGCGAGGATTTCAGGAATATCTTCCCCAAACTCCACCTCTCCGGTGACCAGGCGGCGGGTCATGAAGTGGTGATTGATGCCAAACTCCGCCTCGAACACTGGCTCCAGTGTATGGGATAGCGGGCCGTGGCCGACATCATGTAACAGCGCCGCACTCAACAGAAGCTTTCGGCGGTCATCCGGAAGGTCCGCTTCGCGAGCATAGGTGTCCGCCAACCACGCAACGCCCAGTGAATGCTCAAGACGATTATGCCGACGGCGATGACCGGCCCGTCCAGACCCACGTCGCATATAATCAATGGCTCCGAGGAACCCGATTCCAGCAAGACGCTTCATTGCACGGGTGGAAAGCAGAGCCCCGACAAGGGCATCAGCAAAAACGGGGCGGGCGTCGGATCTATAGGCATCCACGGCGCCATCAGCCAGCATCGGCTCCAGCGCTGGTTGGGCGATGGCATTCATCGCCTGTGTGGATATCTGATCAAGCGCCACCATAGGTCCCAACTACTCTAAAAAGATCTGTACTAATTCAGTGTATAGCACGTACCTTGAGTGATTGTCACGGAACCATCTGAGAACGCCGGAGCAATAATCCACCATTGTATTGCCGAGGCCGGATTAAAACTCCGCCACTGATAGGTTACCCGTTTTATGGATGGGACTGGTGAAGAGGGTGGATTTGTATGATCGTGTTCGTCAAGCGTATATATCTAACCCTGTAGCTAACAAGGGATATGTCCGGTTTATGTAGCATTGCATTTATCCTGTTTTAAGCGACCTCCACAAGGACGCATTTGATGAACCGAACAGCTATTTTACAGGAACTACGACAGATGAAGTTTTCAGACAAATTTATTTGTCGTCAAAAAACCCATTTTTCTCCAAAAAACCTCGAACATACACCGACGCATTAACCAAGCCTCGTTTGCGATCGAGAATATCTCGCTGTTCTTGGTTCATCGTCAGATTAACGGGCCGCCCCAAAATCTCCGTTTCCTGTTTATTGGGACGCCCTACCCGTCCCTGAACTTTTGATTGCTCCTTCTTTTTCTTGGCCTTATCAGCCGATTTTACCCTCGCCACCGATTCAGGAAGAATGGTTTGATGTGCATTGTCGGTCGCATAAGAGGAAATATCGTTGTTCTTACTTGGCATGAGCCACCTCATCTATGCAGCAATAAATTTCGTGGAACTGTTCTTTGATGTCTCGATAAGTGTAGCGACCAAGAGCCGTAGCGTCACATATATGACTTATTGACTTTTCCTGTTCAAAAATATGATCGAATATTTTTGAAAATCGCAGTGGCAGAACCGGTACATCGAATCCGGCTCCATTGACTTTGCCCTCGATATTAAGAAACGCTCTTGATTTTAACCAATCATGGCCTCTTTCTTTAGCAGCGCGATCTAATTTGGTTGCCACTACCAATATCACCGCATCTGTACGTTTGATGGCCTCTACCTCTTCCAATGTCCAAATTCCATGACTTAACGATTTCACCTCGTCATTCATGGGCACGATGATAACATCTGATTGTTCGATGGCCGTAGTTATACTTTCCGCATCCTCTGAAATAGCCCCTGCCAAATCAAACACTACATCCTTGTCAGCTGGTAATGTGGGAAATGGCCTCGTTAGATCGACTGCCAATACATGGGTATCCGGGATACATTCAAAATCGTGAAATAGATGTCTGCGCTCATTAGTTGCAATAGCATAATCTCTATCCAGCACGATGTTTGTTGCGATGGGAGTTTTGCCAACACCACCTTTTGCGTTGTAGACGGATATTTTCATTGCATTTTCTACCTATTGTCCATTAAACCAATTAACTCATGGTGTTAATTGGTTTAATGGTCCTCTGTTAACATATGGTTTCCATGTGAGGAATGTCTTTAATTTATTTACATGATAAAATGCCATTAATGGAATAACATGTCAAAATTCTTTTAATGGTATGCAATTTATTAATAGGGCTCACTGCATAAAAGTGCCATTATTGTCCGGTTAGAGCACTTCCGGCGAGTTTAGAATCGTAGGGCAGTTTACGGAATTGATTTCTTCTGATTCAAGGTGTCAGGAGGAAGTGTCATGTCTTTATCTCAGGATTTACGACTTCGTATTGTTGATTTGGTTGCGTCTGGTGTGTCTCGTAGGAAGGCTGCGCAGAGGTTTAAAGTGAGCGCCAGTTCCGCCATTCGCTTTGTGAAGCAGGCAGATGAGCTCGGGCATGTTGAGGTAAAAAAGCGCAAAAAACGCTCAAGCAAACTCGACCCGCACCGGGCTGATATTCTTACCTGGATTGCGGAACAGCCAGACCTGACCCTGGCACAACTGTGCACCCGCCTGATTGAAACCCATGGTCTGCGCGTTGGTTCTTCGACACTGGATGACTGGCTGCGCGCCAATCAGATCAGCTATAAAAAAAACGGCTCACGCCAGTGAACAGGAACGGGCAGATGTACAAGCCAAACGCTACCGCTGGCGCAAACGTCAGGATTGGTTGAAACAGCATGAGCACCTGTTGAGCAGGATCGTGTTCATTGATGAAACCGGGCTTAACACAAAGATGGCCAGACCTCGGGGACGTTCTGCCAGGGGCCAGCGCCTGGTGGCCTCAATCCCCCATGGTCATTGGAAAACAATGACATTCATTGGTGGCCTGCGCCACGATGGTATTGAGCGCGTGAAACTGTCCTCTGTCGCTTGCAGAAAAACTGTTGAGCTATGGTTCGATTTATCACCGCGTTGTTCCCCTTCCCATTGACCTGTTGGCCCATCAGATCGCTAGCCCGGAGGCGAGCGGCCTGCAACGCTTGGGCAAGGTTTCTGGACGGCTAACGCCTTGCGCGCTGCGGTGCATCGCACACAACAAACATCGCCCTTCACGTGCTCCATTTCATTGCGCCCCATCCGGAAAGCTGTTCTGGCAGAGGAATGCACTGCACGCCCCCTTGTTTTGCACGCTGATAATGGCAGCCCGATGAAGGGGGCAACGATGAAAACAACCATGGAAAAACTGGGCATCACCGCGTCCTACAGTCGTCCGCGCGTCAGCAACGACAATCCCTTCTCAGAGGCTCTGTTCCGCACCTGCAAATACCGCCCAAATTGGCCAAGCAAGGGCTTCGCCGTAAAGGCAGATGCCCAGGCCTGGGTGAAATCCTTCGCCACTTGGTATAACGGCGAGCACCTGCACAGCGCGATCCGCTTTGTCACGCCAGAAGCGCGCAACGCTGGTCAGGAAAAACCCGCGACTGGCAACCCGCAGGACCCGTCTGGTTGAACCCAGAAAGCGAAACCAGCGCCTTTGAAATCAGAGACGCCGCATGAAATCGGCGGACAACTTGTTTGACAAACACCGTTATTGGCGTCTGAACCCAAAAGCACGATCGACAAAGCGATTGCGGCTCGGGGCAAGGGCGATAAACGGAAAATCGTTGTTTCGTCAAATCTGGCGGAGACATCATTGACGGTGAGCGGAGTGCGCTATGTCGTCGATTCCGGCTTAATCTGTCAGTCCACCTGGGACCATGAACTTGCCACGGGTTCATTGCCGACAAAAACACATAGCCAATCAGGGTTGCGCCAAAGATGGGGACGTGTCGGTCGAGACGGCCCGGGTTGGGTTTTAGGGAACTCGCATGTCGTCATTTGGTAAATGGTCAAAACAAGGTGTTCCCAAAAAGGGCTGGACCTGTATCGGGTTTGAGGATCTCGGTGAGCCCACCGCCGAATGTGAAATGTGCGAAAACCAGGAGATCCGATATGTCCACCAGATGCAACACCCCGACTATCCGGACATACTGGAGTGTGGCTGTGTCTGTGCCGGCAAGATGGAGGAAGACTATGCAGCTGCCTCGAGGCGGGAAACAGACAGCAAGAACCTGGCTCAAAGACGCGCGCGCTGGCTAACACGAAAATGGAAAATCTCGCAGAGTGGAAATCACTATCTGAAAACCGATGGCTTCCACATTGTCGTCTTTCAAAAGTCCGGCCAGTGGAGCGGTGTGATCACCCGTCTAAGTAGCGGAATCGAAACTCAAGCCCGACGCCTTTACGACTCACAAGACAAGGCGAAGCTTGGAGCATTCGATGGCATGATCTGGCTGAAAACTTACTGATAGAGACTGCATCTGGACTGATGGTGCAGTTCTTCTGGTGGCGAGGTTTGTAGGGTCGAAAGGGGTAAGGCATCAGTTCCAGCAGTCGCACTTGACATGTACGGCGTTATACCGTACATAATGTGCGCAAGGAGAACAACTATGTTTGCTATGGAAAAAGTGAGCGCTACCCCTGGTAAGATGGAAGCGCGCAAAGAGCTGCGCATGCATCGCGCAGATGAAGAACGTATTCGCGCGGCTGCAGCAGCAACCGGCCTACAAGAAGCTGACTTTATCCGTCAAGCAGCGCTTCTACGTGTTCAGGAAATAGAGCAGCGCATGTCTTTGTCCGTTTTGCCTGTTGAAACCTTTGATGCATTCAAAGCGGCGACAGAAGCACCAGGCAAGATCATTCCGGGATTGCAGAGTGCAGCTAAGGCAACGGAAGGCCTTCTTAAGGATGCCAACTGAAGCGACAGTGGCACCGGCCAACCTATCACTTTCAACATTTGACAAGTCAACTCATGACCGCAGCAACTTTAGCTGCGGTTTTGAGCCAATCGACAATTTTCTAAAATCGTCGCTCTCCGATCAAATCAAGGCAGGGATGGTGACAGCCTGGATCGCAACTGCCGGTGATGATCCTGCTGTTCTAGGTTTCTACACTTTGGGAGCAATGGCTGTTCGGTCTCAATTTTGTCCCGCAAAATGGCAACGTGCCAGAGTTCCAGACATCCCCGTAATTTACATACGCGCAGTTGCAGTCCGCGAAGATCTCCAAGGAAAAGGTTTTGGTACTGCTCTTGTCATCGATGCCATGAAACGTTGTGTAAAGCTTTCTGAGCAGATGGGGGCAGCAGCGATTGTATTGGACGTCCTGGACGACGCAGCCTTTGATAAAAGATGGGCATTCTATGCGGAGCTGGGTTTTGAACCTCTGGGTGATCCAGATAACAAACATCGCGTCTACATATCCATGGCCGATGTACGCGCCACGCTTGGAACCAAAGACTAACACTAAGATATTTTGCGCTACGCGTTCACCGTACCCAACTTGCCCTGTATCAATTTCAAAAAAGTCAAATCATCCAATGAACGTCGTTGTAGACAATCTACGCAACAAAGAATATGATCCAGTATATTGATTTGATTAATTCTTTCTTATTGGTGAGATTTAGAGACTGGGCAGAGTAAATGGCATCGTAATACGCCTAACCAAAGATCAAGAAAGCGTCTTTCGCGACGCACTGTATGAACAAGATTTCTTTGCCGAAGCAGTCAACAATGTTCCCCGTCAGCATTCATGAGACAGAGAAGTGATTTTGCCTAAGAGATGATT
>JAALLE010000046.1 GCA_011087605.1 Hyphomicrobiales bacterium | reverse complement strand
ATCATCTCTTAGGCAAAATCACTTCTCTGTCTCATGAATGCTGACGGGGAACAGGGGCAATGATTCTGTTGCGACCAACACCTGAAAGCTTTCAGCCAGGGGCCATGTTGGCGCTTGCCGCTGCGGCTGTGATCGGCATGGAGTTAATATTCATCAAGAAGCTCGCGGGACGCGAAGCACCATTTCAGATCCTGTTTATCAACAACGCAATTGGGCTGGCGATTGCGTCGCTGGCAGTGGTTTGGGTCTGGCAGGCCCCCAGTCTTCTTCAGTGGGCGGGTCTTGCGGCAGTTGGCGTGCTGATGGCCGGAGCACAGGTCTGCTTTATCCACGGGATGGCACGGGCAGATGCCAGCTATGTGGCACCATTTTCTTATGCGACGCTCGCTTTTGCCGCCTTTTATGACTTTGTGGCGTTTGCCACCGTGCCCGACTGGGTTACCTGGCTTGGAGCTGCGGTAATCCTGGGCGGTGCTGTTATGCTGGCGCTGCGTGAGGCATATCTCAAGCGCCGATCGACATCTGGCCCGACGCCGCGTCAGGAACTGTAGGAAACGACGGATTCTTCATAGAGGCCCGACCCCATTCCGCCGTCGGGAAAAATGTCGTGATCCTGAATCCAGGCAAATGAATCTTCAAATATCTGCTTGGAATAGGGTTCAAATACGATGCGTTCTCCCGGTCCCCACCGGCGGGTATCCATCTGATCGTGGAATTTCTCGGGGAATTCGTTTTGATAATAATGGGTGTAGAGCTCCGGCCGCAGGTCAATCAGACTCTGGGCCTGGCGCAATGCCT
Organism: Hyphomicrobiales bacterium; assembly: GCA_011087605.1. GTDB lineage: Bacteria > Pseudomonadota > Alphaproteobacteria > Rhizobiales > Rhizobiaceae > Pseudahrensia. Next base: position 30,585 of record JAALLE010000046.1, on the reverse strand, counting down.
GATAGTATTTCTTAACGTCACCGGGATCAGCATCATGATTGACGGAACCGGCAATCATGAATGTGGAATCGACAATTTTTCGAAATCCCAATTGCTCGACAAAATAATAGGGACCGCTGAACAGGGATGCCGCCTGCAGTTCTCCGCTGATCAGCATTTCCATGCGTTTGAACAACATACCGTCTTGAAACGACAGATTGATGTCCTTCATGTCCATATATTGTTCAAGAACCTGGATTGTCGAGTAATGACTGCCCGACTGGAAACCCACCGAAATCGGCACGCCCGCAAGATCCTCGGGTGATTTGATCGGGGAATCTGCCGGAACAAAAATACCGGCAGGTGATACCGAATAGGCATCTGCATAAAGTTTGGTATGGCCGGCTGACGCCGCTGCATTGACCGTCCAGTGACAGGCGCTGTTGACGTTGGATTCCCGACCTTTTTCAATGCTTTGAAAGGCGCCGACCTTGTCGGGCGTGGAGTGATGCTGTCCACCGCTGGAGCGAATTCTTTCGCGAAATTCGTAATCCAGTCCAACCTGTTGGAATAGGCCCTTTTCCTTTGCCACCCATTCATGCAATCGGAAATGTGGTTCAATAATAAATTTGGCCATGTCGGTTCATCCTCCCGCTTTGGGAGAATGATTCCACAAATCGTGAAACTTGACCATGAAAATGTCCGGACACAATCGCGAAAGGCGACGGCTGCGGGTGCTGCGGGTCAGGCAACACCTTCAAGTTTGCGCGAGGCCTGTACCGAAGGACGCTGCTTCATGCGTTCAAAATGGGCTTGCACATTTGGGGGCAGCGGGAATCCGGCAACATCGGCTGCCCAATATTCTGTATAATACAAAGCTGTATCTGCAATTGAAAAGTCGCCGCACAGAAACTGTCTGCCCTCAAGCTGTTCATCGACCACGTCAAAGCCAGCCAACATGGCTGCTTCGCCGCGCGACTTAACTCCTTCCAATTCGTCCGGATTGGGGCAATACAAATTCGGGCGACGCCACATCCTCCAGGACAGCATGTGCACGGTGCCCACGACAAAATCCAGAGCTTCAATCGTACGGACCATGCCTTCCGGGTCAGTTGGCAAGAGTTTTTTGTCAGGATTGGTCAATGCCAACCACATGGCTATTGCTGCGTATTCGGTAACAACCGATCCGTCATCACGCACCAGGGCTGCGACCTTACCTTTTGGATTCAGTTTTTTGTACTCAGGGGACTTTTGTTCACCCTTCGAAAAATCGACAATATTCAGCTCATATGGTTTGCCAATTTCCTCGAGCAGGACGTGTATGCCAATTGCACAGGTCGACTTGGCGTAACAAAGGGTTGTCAAATTATTTCTCCATTTAGCTATTTTTATTGGCCCATCGACCGGTGGCATTTGTTAGTCGGCTGTAGGTCATCTCACGACGGGGCGTCAAGGCGGATGCGAATATGGACGGCCTATTTATAATCATGGTGAGATTTTGGGCGCATGACCGGCGAATGTGGTGTTGACGTTTCCGCAGTTCTGGTTCTGACATGTCCTTCTTGCTCGTTTAATACATTTTGATCCAATGGGCGTGGATCGTGAAGAAGGACAATTGCGATGGACTCAAGCCGCCCATTATGGCTGACGCTTGCACCGGTGGTGTTTTTGGCACTGTGGTCTGCAGGCTATGCGGTGGCCAAAGTGGGGTTGCAATATTCAGAGCCGATGACCCTGCTCGCACTGCGGTTTGGCCTGGTGGTGATAATTATGGCAATTGCATTTGTCATCATGCGACCGCCACTTCCCGACAAACCGATGGACTGGGTGCATCTGGCGGTGGTGGGGTTTCTCATTCAAAGCGTCTATTTCGGCATGTGTTACATTGCCTTCCGTGCAGGTGTTGCTGCCGGGACTGTCGCTCTTTTGATGTCGTTGCAACCGATACTGGTGGCATTGCTGGCGCCGAGCTGGACCGGCGAAAACATTGGCTGGCGCCGCTGGGCAGGGCTTGGTTTGGGCTTGTTGGGAACGGCTGTTGTTATTGCCGCAAGATCGGAGGTGGAGCCGCCGACAATATTCGGGTTCACCTGCACCGCACTGGCATTGATCGGCATTACAGCCGGATCACTTTGGGAGAAGCGGTTTGGACTAGATCATCACCCTGTCACCGCGAATCTGGTGGGGTATGCAGCCGGATTAATCGGCATTGTCCCCGCTATGTTGCTGCTTGAAACCATGCAGGTCACCTGGACATGGGAATTTTCGATAGCCTTGAGTTATCTGGTAATCGGCAATTCGGTCATTGCTGTTGGGCTGTTACTGGCCATGATCAGGGCTGGTGATGTCAGTCGTGTATCGGCCTTGTTTTTTCTTGTACCACCTCTTGCAGCGCTTCTTGCCTGGTTGCTGCTTGGCGAAATCATGCCGCCTGTCGCCTGGATCGGCATGATCGTTGCGGCGTTTGGTGTCTATCTTGCAACCCAAAACGTTGCGCAAACCGGGGACCAAACAGATGAGTGAAACCATGATAAGTCATTTGGCAATATTTGATATGGCATCCGGCACAAGTGAAACCCTGCTGCAACTTGACCAACACATCGAGGCTCCCAATTGGACCCGCGATGGAAATTCTCTGGTGGTCAATGGAGGAGGGCGGCTTTACAAAGTGCCGTTGGCCGCACCGCAATTGCAGGTAATTGATACTGGATTTGCCAACAAACTCAACAATGACCACGGCATATCGCCGGATGGGAAAATGCTGGCGATCAGCGATGCCACTGAAACGGGTCAAAGTTGCATCTATACACTGCCGTTTGACGGAACAGGATTAGCCAGGCCACAACGCATCACGCAGCGGGTGCCATCTTATTGGCACGGTTGGTCACCCGACGGCATCACCCTGACTTATACTGCGAAGCGGGGGGATACGTTTCAGATCTATACCTGCCCCGCAGGCGGTGGCGCCGAAAAGCAGATCACAAGGGGTTTTGATCATTGCGACGGGCCCGACTACTCACCCGACGGCGAGTGGATCTGGTTCAATGGTGAACGTGACGGCACGGTGGAGCTCTACAAAATCCGTCCTGATGGCAGCGACCTTCAGCGCATGACATTTGATAATCGGGTCAACTGGTTTCCCCATCCCTCTCCGGATGGTCAAAACATTGTCTATCTGGCTTATCAAGAAGGCACGACAGGCCATCCGGCCAATCGCCAGGTTGAGCTTCGCATGATGCCCGCCAACGGTGGATCGACCGAAGTTCTTGCCCACTTTAATGGTGGTCAGGGCACAATCAATGTGCCGTCCTGGGCTCCTGATTCCCGCCGTTTTGCCTATGTATTCTATGAGGTGAGCGCGACGGATTGAGCTTTAGCGCATCCAGGTCAACCAAGACGATGGGTCAGTTTTTCAAGCTCATCTGCGGTGGCGTTGGCAAAGGCAAACCTCAAAAATGCGTCCTGGCCCTGGCCGAAAAATGAACCCGGCAAAGTCACAACACCGCGCTCGCGGGCCATAAATTCTGCAACTTCCACCGACGAGCGGTCAGTATGGGGGTGCCTGATATAGCTGAAATACGCGCCGATCGTGGCGATTTCCCAGCCTGACAGCTTATCCATGACGTCGATGAGTGCAATGCGGCGGTGTTCGATTTCCTGGCGGTTGCCTGCCTGCCACTCACTCAATTCGCCCAAGCCCGCGGCAACCGCGTGCTGCGGGGCACGCGGGGCGCAGATCTGCAGATTGTCCATCACTTTGGCGATATTGGAGATGACTGCATCGCCACCGGTGACGGCTCCCAGACGATGCCCGGGGATGCAGAAGGATTTTGAAAAACTGTAAAGACCGATGAAGTGATCGCGCCAGTTCGACCGTTGCAACAAGTTGTGAGGAATTGGCTGATTTTGCGGCAGGAAATCCCGATATGTTTCATCGACGATCAGCCAGATGTTTTTGGCAACGCAGAGGTCAAACAATTGTTCGAGCAATTCTGGCGGATAGACCGCACCGGTTGGATTGTTGGGCGTGACGCAGGCGATTGCCTTGATGTCGGGTGTGATAGCCGCAGCCAAATCCTCGGGATCTGGCAGGAAGTTGTTTTCAGGTGTGGCTTGGATCGTTCTGGTACCAATGCCCAGCATCGACAGGGTGGTGTCGTGATTAAAATAATATGGCGTGACCAGCAGAAGAGAATCGCCAGCACCTGCGACGGTCAGTGCCGTGGCAACAAAAGCCTGATTGCATCCGGAGGTAATGTGGGTTTCGTCCGGTGCCACAGAAGCCTCATATGTTGTGCTCAGGTGGGTGCTGTAAGCCTGGCGCAGGCAGTCTTCTCCGGGAATGGGACCATAGCCGAGCAGATCGGTTCGGGCTGCAGCAGCTTCCAGATGGTTCATAAGTGATGGATGTGGTGGGTAACCGGGCACCACCTGCGACAGGTCGATCAGATCACCCAGTTGACCACCATAGGCATCCGCAGAGCGCTGGACGATCGGGATGGGCGGCGCATTCAGTCCGGCAATCAGTGGGTTGAATGAAGGAGCTGCCATGAACTTTTCCGTTCTAGAGCGAGGTGATTATCATGCGACACCGCGTCGGCTGGCCGCTGGGTAAACACCCAGAATATGTCGCTCCGCAGAAAAGAACTCCATCTCTTCCATCGCGAATTTGACATTATTCTGATCAGGATGACCTTCAATATCCGCGTAGAATAGCGTGGCCGTAAAAGCGCCATCAATCTGATAGCTCTCCAATTTTGTCATGTTGACATTGTTGGTGGCGAAACCGCCCATCACTTTATACAGGGCAGCCGGCACGTTTCTGACGCGGAACACGAATGTCGTGATTGCCGGGCCGTCGTCGACGGCGGGATATTCCGGCTGACGTGACAGGATAACGAACCGTGTTGTGTTGGTATCGGCATCATGAACGTCCTGTTGGAGAATGTTCATGCCATAAAGTTCTGCAGCGAGGCGTGGCGATAACGAAGCTGCGGTTCGGTCACCACTGTCCGCGATCATGCGCGCAGCACCGGCAGTATCGCCCGCAACAACGCCTTTCCAACCGTTCTTGCGAATGATCTCGCGGCACTGTCCGAGCGCATGTATGTGAGAGTAGACCGTTTTGACGTCTTCGAGTTTGACGCCCGGCAGGGCCATCAACTGAAAGTGGATCGGCAGAAAATATTCGCCAATGATATGAAACCCCGAATTGGGCAGCAGCTGATGAATATCAGCAACGCGTCCGGCTATGGTGTTTTCAATCGGAATCATTGCCAACTCAGCGTCGCCGTTCTTCAGCGCCTCAAAGGCATCCTCGAAAGTCGGGCAGGGCAGCGGGTCCATATTGGGGTAGACATTGCGGCAGGCGGTGTCTGAATTGGCTCCAGGTTCACCCTGAAAGGCAATTTTGCCGGTACGATTTGGCATGTTATTTCGCTATTCTATTGGCTGAGCACAGCGCGGGCGCGCTCCAGGTGGGCGGGAGTATCAACACCAAGCGGCACGGTGTCAACGAGTGCTGCGTCAATGCGCATACCATCTTCAAGCGCCCGTAGCTGTTCGAGTTTTTCGCGCAGTTCCAAGGGCGAGGCAGGGAGCGAAACAAAGCGTTGAAGTGATTTGCGCCGCCAGGCGTAGAGACCGATGTGATGATAGAGTGGGCCATCACCATAAGGGGCGGTGGTGCGCGTGAAATAGAGCGCTCGCATGACATTTTCGGCAGATGGCGTGCCCACCAGTTTGACAACATTGGGATCGTGTTTTTCTTCTTCCACAACAATTTTAGTGGCCAGGGTAGCCAGATCGACGGCCGGGTTTTCCAACGGTACCAAGCTGGCTCTGATCGGTTGTTTGCCGATGGTTGGCAAATCACCCTGAACGTTGATGATCGTGTCGAACTGACCTGCTGCGTCAATCAGGTTCACAGCTTCCCAGATACGGTCTGAGCCGGAAGCATGGTCGTCGCGGGTCATGACGGCTTCACCCCCATGGGCTTGAATGACCTCCAGAACCTGTTGAGTGTCGGTTGCAACGACAACACGGCCTACATCAGCTTCAATGGCCCGGTGCATGACATGGACGATCATTGGCAGGCCGGCGATATCCGCCAGCGGTTTGTCGGGCAGGCGAGTCGACGCCATTCGAGCCGGAATCATCACTAAATTGGTCGAATTTGTCATCTTAGGCGGCGCCCTTTTTCCATTGGCGGCCAAAATACCGCAAAAGTCTCACAATTGAAGGTCTTATAGGTGTTGCAACGGAGGATCAAAAGACATAGTTTCCGGCCAAATATGGCGGACTGGTTTGCTGGCAATTTGCTGGCGTAAAACCCTCCTTTTGCTTTTGTGGAGCTTAAGCACATGGACTCATTTGAGTGGAACAAAGTTTTTGGTGCCCTTTTGGCAGCTGCATTCGTTGTGATGGGATTAAATTTCCTGTCCGACGGCATCTATCACAGTGGGAATCCTGAAAAACCGGGATTTGAAATTGCCGGTGGCGAAGCGATTGCTTCCACCAATGCCGCATCAAGCGGTCCTACGGTTGAGCCGGTAGCGTCGTTGCTGGCGGCGGCTGATCTGGCCAAGGGTGAAAAGGTCGGCAAGAAATGCGTCGCCTGCCACAATTTTGCTGAAGGTGGCGGCAACAAGGTTGGCCCGGCATTGTATGGTATTGTTGATCGCCCGATCGCCAGTGTCGACGGTTTTGGATATTCCGGTGCATTGAAGACCTATGCGGAAGGTAAAACCTGGACTTATGCAGAGCTCAACGGCTTTTTGTTCAAGCCGAAGGCTCATGTAAAAGGCACATCGATGGGGTTTGCCGGCATCAAGAAAACTGCTGACCGAGCTGCGATGATCGCCTATCTGCGCTCGCTGGCGGCATCTCCGGCACCGCTTCCGGAAGGCTGAGTTGGTCATACATGTAGAAATTATGGAAAACCGGGCAGATTGCCCGGTTTTTTTGTGCCCGCAATTATGGCGCCATTGTGTTGCGAATTTGGGGCCTGAGACGCAGTCAAGAACCTAAATGCTGACAACAACGTAACTTGACGATCAAGGTCCTTTGACTACCAATAGGACATAAATAACCTGACTCGTGGGATTTGTGCTGATGAACCGACTGCTTTCTTTATTCGCTGCAACTCTGTTTTTAGGGGCCATAGGCACCGCAATGTCGGCGAGGGCCGATGACCGTGTCTGGCACACATCAACATCCTTGATTGGTGAATCGAAATATGCAGGTGGCTTTACCCACTATGAGCACGTCAATCCCGACGCCCCCAAGGGTGGCACTTTCAACAGTATGGCGAATGGTGCGTTTGACAGTTTTAACCCGTTCATCGTGCAGGGAACGCCTGCTGCAGGACTGAATTACCAGGGTGGCCTGCTATGGGACCTGATGATGTCAAAGGCGATTGACGAGCCGTCGGCGTCACATCCACTGATTGCCGAAGCTTTCACCTATCCGGAGGATTATTCATCAGCCACCTATCGCCTCGATAAACGCGCCCGCTGGCATGATGGCAAACGCATCACACCCGAAGATGTCAAATGGTCGATGGAGACGTTGAAAGAACATTCACCGCAGTACAATCGGTATTTTGGCGACGTCAAAGAGATCATCATCGACAGCGATACGGAATTAACCTTCGTATTTGCGCAGAAGAACAACCGCGAATTGCCACTGATTATCGGCGATCTGCCGGTGCTGCCGAAACATTGGTGGGAAGGTACCAATGAGAAAGGTGAAAAGCGGGACTTTACCAAGACCACGCTGGAAGCTCCATTGGGCAGCGGCCCGTACAAGATCGGCGAATTCAGTGCCGGCTCAGACATTACTTATGAACGGGTGAAGGATTATTGGGCCAAGGACACGCCGACCCGCAAAGGGCGATTCAATTTCGACAAGCGCCGCTATACCTATTTCAAGGATTCAAACTCCATCTGGGAGGCCTTCAAAAAAGGCGGCTTCGGCGACATCCGGGTGGAAAACCGGGCTGAATACTGGGCCCGTCGCTACAATTTCCCGGCATTTGAGGCTGGTGATGTGAAGAAGATCGAAATCCCCGATTCGTCCGGCTATCCGATGCAGGGTTGGGTGTTGAATACCCGACGTGAGCAGTTTCAGGATCCCAGGGTGCGCAAGGCGCTGACCTGGGCGATGAATTTCGAGCAGATGAACAAGAACCTGTTCTTTGAACAATATACCAGAACGAAGTCCTATTTTGGCGGTACCGAATTGCAGGCCACAGGATTGCCAGAGGGAAGAGAACTGGAAATTCTGACCGAATACAAGGGCCGCATACCTGACGAGATTTTCACGGAAGAATTTGGCCTTCCGGTCTATGAGAGCCGCCGCGATGAAAGAAAGTTTCTCAAAGTGGCTTTCGACCTGTTGCAGGAAGCAGGCTGGAAAAGTCAGGGAAGCAAACTGGTGAATGCCAAGGGTGAGCAGTTCAAACTGGAACTTCTGGGTTATTCTCCTGCCAGCGAAAAAACCAATGCACCCTGGTTGAAAGCCCTGCAGCGTTTGGGCATCGACGCGACGTTCCGCATCGTTGATACATCGCAATATGTCGCTCGCATTGGGGCATTCGACTATGATGTCGCGTCCCTTGTCACCATGCAGTCTCAGTCACCTGGCAATGAACAGCGCGAATACTGGTCTTCGGGTGCTGCAGATCAGGATGGCTCGCGCAACTATATGGGTGCCAAGGACCCGGTTCTCGACGAATTGGTGGAGCGTGTTATTTATGCCAAGGACCGCGCCGAACTGGTCTCGCTGACAAATGCGCTCGATCGGGTCCTGCTGTTTGGCTATTACACCGTTCCACAATGGTATCTGAACAAGGACCGGGTGGCTTTTTGGGACAAATTTGGGCGACCTCCGACCCAGACCTATCGTGGTCTGGACGCAGAAAGCTGGTGGATCGATCCGCAAAAGGAAGCCGCACTCAACGCAAAACTCAAATAGTCATCGGAGTGTCGAAATTGCTTACTCGCAGAACTTTTGGAAAGCTATCGGTCGCGACCATGTTGGCTGGCCCCCTGGCGTCATTGCCGAATATTTCGCTGGCTGGAAATCCAACGAGCCGACCCCTGCACGGGCTGTCGGCTTTTGGAGAACTGAAATATGGCCCCGATTACAGCCATTTTGATTTCGTCAACCCCGAGGCACCCAAAGGCGGAACGTTCAATTTTGGAATTTCCAGCTGGGGCTATAACCAGAATCCCCAGACGTTTGATACCCTCAACACGTTTGTTTTGAAGGGCAATGCACCACCTCGCATGGAGCTGTGTTTCGATGCCTTGATGGTGCGGGCGGTTGATGAGCCAACTGCGATCTACGGTCAACTGGCCGAAACCGTGGAGATTTCTGAAGATCGTAATAGTTACACTTTCAAATTGCGTTCTGAAGCGAAATGGCATGATGGCACGGCTGTTACCGCAGACGACGTGGCATTTTCCTACGAACTTTTGAAGAAAGATGGCCACCCGGAAATTGGCATTGTGCTGGCGAACCTTGAAAGTGCCCAGGCGACTAGTTCCGATACTGTGGTGCTGGCGTTTAACGGAAAACAGTCCGACCGGTCGATTTTGACCGTCGCTGCGATGCCTGTTCTGTCAAAGGCGTATTACGGTGCCAATGACTTTCTGGCGTCGACGATGGAGCCGCCACTGTCTTCCGGCCCCTATCGGGTCAAGCGGACGAAAGCTGGAACATTTATCGAATATGAGCGGGTTGAAGGTTATTGGGCCAAGGACATGCCTTTTGCCAAAGGGCAAAATAATTTCGAAGTGCTCCGACTGGAATTTTATCGCGAACGACAGGCCGCATTTGAGGCATTCAAAAAGGGCGTTGTGAACTTCAGGGAGGAGCTCACTTCCAAAACCTGGGCCACGGAATATGATTTTCCGGCAATTCAGGACGGGCGGGCGATTCAGAAACTGTTTGACGCCGAGAAGGTTGCTTCGTTCCAGGCCTGGGCAGTTAATCAACGTCGGCAAAAGTTTACCCATCCGAAAACGGTTCAGGCGATTGGCCATTGTTTCGACTTTGAGTGGACCAACGACAATTTTTTCTTCAACGCCTATCAACGCAGCCAGTCGTTTTTTGAAAACTCTGAATTCAAGGCAATTGGCAAGCCAGAGGGCAAAGAACTGGCATTGCTGAAGAGCCTGTCTGCAAGCCTGGACGACGCGGTTTTTGATGATGTTCCAGTTCAGCCGGTTTCAGACGGATCCGGGCGCGATAGAAAACTGTTGCGACGCGCAAGCCAATTACTTGGTGAAGCGGGTTGGAAACGTGACGGATCAAAATTGGTCGACGACAAAGGTGAACAACTGGCAGTAGAGTTTTTGATCCGGTCACCAACATTTGAGCGGATTCTGGGAAAATTTGTCGCCAACCTGAAAGCCTTGGGGGCGGATGCTACGATTCGTCTCGTGGACCCGGCTCAATATCAGCAGCGGCTCGATACGTATGACTTCGATATCACCGGCATGGCCTTTCGTTTCGGGGCTACACCCACAAGCGAGAGTATGCAGCAGTTTTTTGGCGCGGCCAACGCGGACCGCGAAGGAAATCGCAATTTTGCTGGTATCAAAAATCCTGCAGTCGATGAGATTATTTCGCGCATCGATGATGCCAGCGATCGTGAGGAACTGGCTTTTACATTGCGGGCGCTCGACAGGGTGCTGCGCTCAACCTATAGCTGGATTCCAAACTGGAAGTCGTCGAATCACCGAATTGCATACTGGGACATGTTTGGATATCCCGAACCCAAACCAGACTATGCGTTCCCGATCGAAACCTATTGGTGGTTTGACGAGCAAAAGGCCAAGGCGATTGGCAAAGGTTGAGGAAATTGTTGGCTTGATCAAGCACAGCTTCATTAAATTCCGGCAGGAGATTTAGCCACCCTATGGGCGCCTATATTGCTCGACGATTGCTGCTGATGATCCCGACACTGTTCGGGATCATGCTTTTGAGTTTCACTGTCATCCAGTTCGCACCTGGCGGGCCGGTAGAACAGGTCATTGCCCAACTTACCGGGCAGGGGGGCGATGCGACCGACCGAATTTCCGGCGGTGGTGGAGACTTCCAGGGGGGCGATGATTCTGCTCAAACCAGCACAGAAGGCGGCGGTGGATCGTCTAAATATCGCGGGTCACAGGGGCTCGACCCCGAATTCATTAAGAAGCTGGAACAGCAGTTTGGCTTTGACAAGCCGGCGCATGAACGTTTCGCCAAAATGATCTGGGACTATGCGCGATTTGATTTCGGCGAGAGCTACTTTCGCTCTATTTCCGTGCTTGATCTGATCAAGGAAAAAATGCCGGTGTCGATCTCGCTCGGCCTGTGGATCATGTTGATCTCCTATATTATCTCGATCCCCCTGGGTATTCGAAAGGCGGTGAAGGATGGTTCCGCCTTCGATGTGTGGACCAGCGGTGTGATCATCATCGCCTATGCGGTTCCGGGCTTTCTTGTGGCCGTCATGTTGATGGTGTTCTTTGCTGGCGGGTCTTTTCTCGACTGGTTTCCGCTGCGAGGCCTGACATCCGACAATTTTGATGAATTGTCCTTGTGGGGCAAGATTGTCGACTATTTCTGGCACCTGACCCTGCCATTGATCGCGCTTTGTCTCGCCGCTTTTGCGACCACGACCTTGCTGACAAAAAACTCATTTCTCGATGAAATCAAAAAACAATATGTGGTCACCGCCCGGGCCAAGGGACTGACCGAACGACAGGTGCTTTACGGGCATGTTTTCCGCAATGCGATGCTGATCATTATTGCTGGCTTCCCCAGTGCCTTTATTTCAGCCTTCTTCTCGGGATCGTTGCTGATTGAAGCCATATTCTCTCTTGATGGCCTCGGGTTGCTCGGCTTTACCGCCACGCTGCAACGCGACTATGCCGTGGTATTTGCAACCCTGTACATCTTCGCACTCATGGGTTTGCTGGTAAATCTGGTTTCCGATCTGATGTATACGTTGATTGATCCGCGCATCGACTTTGACAGGCGGGATGTGTGATGGCGGTGGCGGAATTGAACAGGGTGATCGCCGATCCGGGCATCGATGGAAAACAGTTTGAACGGGTGGGACCGTTCAAGGTGACGCCGCTGAACCTGCGCCGATGGCAAAATTTCAAGGCCAATCGACGCGGCTACTGGTCCTTATGGATTTTCCTGTTTTTGTTTGTGTTTTCAATGTTGGCCGAATTCATCGCAAATGATCGACCTGTCCTGATTTCCTACAAAGGCGAAATTCTGGCACCGGTATTCTTTGACTATCCGGAAGAGAAATTTGGTGGATTTTTGCCGGTTACCGATTATCGCGACCCGGTCAATATCGAAGAAATTGAGGCCAATGGCTGGATGTTGTGGCCACCCATTCGCTATTCCTATTCCACCACCAATGTTGATGTGCCCCGGCCGGCGCCGTCGCCACCCAGCTGGATGTTGGATACGGAGGAGGCCTGCCGCAAATATGACAATGGCGCTGCCGACCCGCTTTGCAACTATGGCAATTGGAACTGGTTCGGCACGGATGATCAGGCCCGCGATGTTTCGGCGCGGCTGATTTACGGATTCCGGATTTCTGTCCTGTTCGGACTGACGCTTACCCTGTTTTCAGCCGTAGTTGGCATTAGCGCCGGCGCGGTGCAGGGCTATTATGGTGGATGGGTCGATTTGCTGTTTCAACGGTTCATTGAGATCTGGACCGCGATACCGCTGCTCTATCTGCTGATTATTATATCGTCGGTATTGCCGCCCGGATTCTGGGTATTGCTTGGGATCATGCTGCTGTTTGCCTGGACCGGCTTTGTTGGTGTCGTGCGGGCAGAGTTTTTGCGGGCCCGTAATTTCGAGTATGTCAATGCGGCACGCGCATTGGGCGTCGGCAACCGCACAATCATGTTCCGTCATCTATTGCCCAACGCCATGGTCGCAACGCTGACCTTCATGCCGTTCATCCTGTCGGGATCAATTGGCTCGCTGACGGCATTGGATTTTCTCGGGTTTGGATTGCCGCCGGGGTCGCCGTCGCTCGGCGAGATGGTGCAGCAGGCAAAAAACAATCTTCAGGCTCCATGGCTGGCGATTATGGCGTTCATCGTCATCAGCGTCATGCTGTCACTCCTGGTATTCATCGGAGAAGCAACCCGTGACGCCTTTGATCCGCGTAAAACGTTCAAATGAGGTAGGTGATGGCCGATAATTCCGATCAATCGCCGCGTTTGCTATCCGTCAAAGATCTGTCGGTAGACTTCACCGCGTCTGGAGTTACCGCAAATGCGGTTGATCGTGCCTCTTTTCACATCAATCAGGGAGAAACCGTTGCTTTGGTCGGGGAATCCGGATCCGGCAAAAGTGTCACCGCGCTGTCAGTTTTGAAACTGCTGCCTTATCCGTCGGCCAGTCACCCTTCAGGCAAGATCATGTTCAAGGGTGAAGATCTGTTGGATTCCGACGAGCGGGATTTGCGGCGCGTCCGCGGTGATGACATCACCATGATTTTCCAGGAGCCTATGACCTCACTCAATCCTTTGCACACGATTGAGCGGCAGATCGGTGAAATTTTGTCACTGCATCAGGGCATGGGAGAAAAACAAGCACGGGAGCGGACGCTGGAATTGCTGAACCAGGTCGGTATCCGAGAGCCTGAAAAGCGTTTGGGCGCCTATCCGCATCAATTGTCCGGCGGACAGCGTCAGCGTGTGATGATTGCCATGTCGTTGGCTAATGAACCGGAGTTGTTGATTGCCGATGAACCAACCACCGCACTGGATGTAACGGTTCAAGCACAAATTCTGGAGCTGCTGAACGAGTTGAAGAGCCAACGCGGTCTGTCAATGTTGTTCATTACCCATGATCTGGGGATCGTCCGCAAATTTGCCGACCGCGTTTGTGTAATGACCAAAGGCAGGATTGTTGAACAAGGCCCAACCGCCGAGATCTTCAACAACCCGCAGCACCCCTACACCAAACATCTGTTGGCGGCGGAACCCAAGGGTGACCCGCCACCGGCAGATGACTCAGCTCCGGTTGTAGTCGAAGGAGAAGATGTAAAGGTCTGGTTTCCGATCAAAGCCGGATTCCTGCGACGCACGGTAGATTACGTGAAAGCGGTGGATGGCATTGATCTGAAATTGCGCGCTGGCCAGACCCTTGGGGTAGTCGGTGAATCAGGCTCAGGAAAGACCACTTTGGGATTGGCGTTGACGCGGATGATATCTTCTGAAGGTCAAATCGGCTTTGTCGGTAAGGATATTGGCGCTTACTCTTTTAATGAGATGAAACCGCTGCGCAGCGATATGCAGATTGTGTTTCAGGACCCCTATGGTTCCCTGTCACCGCGCATGTCGATTGCCGAGATTGTGGCGGAAGGCATGCAAATCCACATGTCCGATTTAAGTCGCGCCGAAGTTGATGATCAGGTGGCTTCCGTGCTGCAGGAGGTTGGACTTGATCCGGCGACCCGCCATCGCTATCCGCACGAGTTTTCCGGCGGTCAGAGACAGCGCATTGCCATTGCAAGGGCGATGGTTCTGGAACCGAAATTTGTTATGTTGGACGAACCCACGTCAGCCCTCGACATGAGTGTTCAGGCGCAAGTGGTCGAGCTATTGCTGCGATTGCAGGAAGAACGCAATCTTGCCTATCTGTTCATCAGCCATGATTTGAAGGTTGTGCGGGCACTGGCCAATGACGTGATCGTCATGCGCCTCGGCAAGGTGGTCGAACAGGGTTCGGCAACGCAGATATTTGACGATCCGCAGACCGACTATACCAAGGCGCTGATGGCAGCGGCCTTTGACCTGGAAACAGCTCCAGCCGGCATCGTCAATCAATGACCGCATCAAAACCGGAGACTGTTGAAGACACTCACCTGTCGATCACCATCGAACAACAGGAATTGTCCTATTCCGGCTTCCGTGAGGTTCGCACCTATGCCTATCGTGAGGACGAATCAGGATATTCAGCCCGCCGGGAAATCGTTTCTGCGACGCATGCGGTAGCAGTTGTCGCCTTTGACCCGAAACTCGACAAATTGGTGATGATCCGCCAGTTCCGCATCGGGGCTCAATTGGGAACCGGAAAGGGTATGTCGGCAGAACTTGCTGCCGGGCTGATTGATCCTGGCGAAGATCCTGAAGCCGCTGTTCGACGGGAGTTGCAAGAAGAAACAGGCCTGCAGGCACGGCATGTAAAACCGATGTGCCGGTTTTTGACGTCCCCAGGCCTGTCGGATGAGGTGCTGCATATCTTTTATGCCGAAGTAGATGCAAAGAACTTGACGGATATTGCGGGGCATGAAGATGAAAATGAACAGACTTTCCCTTTTTTGTTAACGCTGGAGCAGGCTCTGGAAGCGGTAGATTCAAATGCGCTCCATAACGGTATTGTCATGATCGGGCTGATGTGGTTTGCCAGACATCGCGATCAATTGGTGGAAACTGCCACATGACAAAGCCAGCCATATTATTGGACCTGAAGTGGGAAAACCTGACACTGGACCAGCCGTTTCGGGAAGCCTTTCCAAATCTGGAAGTGCTGAACTGGGCCAAAGAGGAAGATCGTTCGGCGGAACTGTCGACGGTCAAATATGCAATTGTCTGGGCACCGGAAACCGGTCTTCTGGCGCGCTTTCCCAATCTGGAAGTAATCTTTTCGGTTGGCGCAGGTGTGGATCACATTTTTAAAGATACTCAATTGCCGGATGTTGAGATCGTGCGATTTGTCGACCCGATGCTGACCGGGCCGATGGTTGAGTGGGTGGTGTTGCAAGTGCTCATGCAGATGCGCCAGCAGCGCCTCTATGACGAACAGCAGCGTCGGCATAAATGGCAGGAACTTCCCCAGCCCAGCGCGCCAAAATTTCGCATTGGCATTATGGGCTTTGGTGAGTTGGGTCAGGCCTGCGCTGCGCAACTTAAGGGCTTTGGATTTACTCTGAATGGCTGGTCACAATCGCCAAAAAATGTTGATGGTGTGACCAGTTATTGCGGTCTGCAGGAATTGCCGGACTTTTTGAACAATACAGATATTCTGGTGAGCCTATTGCCGCTGACGCAAGAAACCCGCGGTCTGATCAACAAACAGCTGATTGACGGACTATCAAGGGAAGGGCCCTTTGGTGCGCCGATTGTGATCAATGCCGGGCGGGGTGGCAGTCAGGTGGAGGCAGATATTCTTTCCGCGCTTCGCGATGGTCGGCTGCACGGTGCGTCGCTTGATGTGTTTGAAACGGAACCGCTGCCATCCGACAACCAATTATGGGATCAGGACAATTTGATTATCACGCCACACGCGGCGGCGATGAGTGATCCGCTGGCGCTGGCAGCTCATGTTGCCCAACAAATTGAACGCCATGAGACGGGCCAGGGACTGCAATATCTGGTTGATCGCAAACGTGGTTATTGAACGGTTCTGACTTAGGGACGCCGGGCCATCGTTGGCTGCTGATACAGATAGCCGATGCGCTCAACTGCGGCATTCAGCGGTTCCAATGAAACATCCATGGAATTGCCGTTGGCATGGAGCAGATTCTCGCTGTCGGCCATCATGCCAACATGGCCCTTCCAGAAGACCAGATCGCCCCGCTGCAATCGTCCAAAATCAAGTGCTATTTCTTGGCCAATGCTGTTGGCCTGCTGATCGGTGTCACGCAGCACTCGCTTGCCGCAAAGCATCTGGCTGAGCCAGACGAGGCCGGAGCAATCAATTCCAAAACCGGTACTTCCGCCCCACAAATAAGGCGTGTGCAGCAATGTTTCAGCGACTTCAACCGGATCGTCATTCCAGTCACCAATTTTCATCAGATGACGTGAGACAACAGCACCACCGCCATCCAGCATTGAGTAATCTGTTCCTCGAGTAGTGGTCTGGTCAATGACTTTTACGTTTGACCCCACTGACAGATAACCAATTCGTGGGAGCTTCAGATCGGCATTGCTGTAAATGAAAGTTCGCGGAGCGGCGACCATGTGGTTCGGCGAGATCAGGCTTTCACCTTCACGGGTCAATGTTTCATCACGAACATATCCAACATATTGATCCGACTTTCCCTGAACCCATGCCCAACCATTTTTGCGTTCAAATATCGTCACCTCGTGTCCGTGCAGAAACTGGGTCTGCAGCACAGCGGAATCGGGTTGATCATAAACATCGGCAAAATGGGCAACGACCCGTGCCGCCTGCCCGCTGACATAACTGGCTGCTTCAACCCGGTCAGTGAGCTCGATATTTGCCAGATCTGCACGATAGGCATTCAAGCGTCGGTCAAGAGGAGAGCTATTCATCATAATTCATCAAGTGGTTTCGATGGCTTCATCGGCGATCAGATCACCCAGGCGCTGGAGATATTCAGCACCGTCCACAGTGCGTTGAACCAGAACATTGCGGCGGTCACGCTCATCGCGGCGACGCGCCACCAATCCCATGATTCCCATCGTATCAAGAGCCCTTGTAATCACCGGTTTGGTGACATCCAATTGGGCGGCAAGGCCACGCACCGTATGCGGCGGCGGGTCGAGATACACGGTCAGTAAAATGGCCATTTGTCTCGTCGTCAGATCGGGATCATCATCGCGCACCTGAGCCAGCATGGCCTTATGCCAAAGATTGAGAGCCTGGCCGGGTTTGAGGATCAACATAGCAGCCCAATTCGTTACGGTTCTGCAACAGTATATACCATATTGGGTTTAACGTGAAGTTTAGCCTTTCAACATCTGATAAAGCGCTCGAATTCCCTGCGCTTCACCGCCGGTTTTTGCCCATGGTTTGTCGCTCGGCACCCAGCCAAAAATATCAAAATGTACCCAACTTGTATTTTTACTGACAAAGCGAGACAGGAACAAAGCAGCTGTAATGGAGCCGCCAAATCCACCTGACGTGATGTGATTTACATCGGCTGTTTTGGACGACAACATCGATTGATAGGGTTGCCAAAGAGGCATTCGCCAGAGCGGATCGTTAACTCTTGTTGCCGCCTTATCAATGGCTGCGGCGAGTTTGTCGTCGTGTGTATAGAAAGGTGGCAGGTCCGGGCCCAGTGCAACCCGCGCCGCGCCCGTCAGTGTTGCCATGTCAACCATCAGATCGGGCTTATCTTCCTCGCCCAGAGTTAGAAGATCGCCCAATACCAACCGGCCTTCGGCATCTGTATTGCCAATTTCGACCGTGATTCCCTTGCGGCTTTGCAAAATATCCCCCGGCCGGAAGGCGTTTGCAGAAATTGAATTTTCTACCGCGCCAACAATAAGACGCAACCGTATCGGTAATTTGGCATCCATAATCATATGCGCCAAACCCATCACATTGGCGGCGCCACCCATGTCCTTTTTCATCAGCGCCATGGAAGATCCGGGTTTGATGTTGAGACCTCCGGTATCGAATGTGACACCCTTGCCAACCAATGTGATTTTGCGATGACCGGCCTTGCCCCAAACCAGATCGAGTACTCTTGGAGCTTCCGCACTGGCACGCCCAACCGCATGAACCATTGGAAAATTCTGCTTCAGCAAATTGTCACCCTTCACCACCCGCACCCGGGCTCCGTGATGTTTTGCAAGTTTTCTGAATGCCTTCTCCAGAGCGTCCGGTCCCATGTCATTGGCCGGGGTGTTGATCAGATCACGAGCCAAAAACACCCCTTGCGCAATCCGTAATACATCGGGTTCCAGACGGCCAGACAGGCTCGGCGTGCTGTGTTTTCGTTTGCTGTATTGGTCGAAGGAATATCCACCCAGTGCCCAGGCAAGTTGATCGCTGGCCGGATCAGATCGTTTGCCGGTAATCGCATATTTTCCCTTTGGCAATGTACGTGCCAGTTTGCCGTGGACAAATGCCTTGGCGGCTGCGGAATCGCCGCCCAACCCAAACAGGACCTGATCAATCTCGCCTTTCGATCCGGGGACGATGCAGGTCTGACCGGTTGCTGCTGTAAACCCGGTGGACTTTGCCCAGGCCAGTGCTGATTTGCTCAACCTTGATGTTGGTTTCGAAAATCCCTGTTTGGTTGTCAGATGGATTGGAATTGCAGTCTTCGAACTGCGGCAGAAATGGCGTGCTGGGTCAGTGAACAGGTGCATGGACGTCTTTCGAAATTTGGGAGATCAAGAACGGGCTTATTAACCATCCATTAGGGTTAACAGAATATTTCTTTTATCCAAACTTCAAAACCGTTGTCGTGTTCGCGGCTGATTTGAGTCACAAGGTTGGGATTGAATATGAAGTGCAAGACAGACCAATTAAGAAAACTGGCTATCTGTGGCAGCCTGGGACTTGTGATTGCCCTTGCCGGTTGCGCCAAGCGGCAAACCACCGGATCGATCCCGCAAAACCTGCGCAAACCCGTTGCGCAAATGAACCAATCGGAACTCAAACAGGCAACCAATTATTGGCAAAAGCAATATACTCGCTCGCCAAAGACCAAGGTTATCGGCCTGCAATTTGCAACGGCTCTGCGGATGACCGGGCGCAATGAACAGGCACTGGCGGTGATGCAGCAGGTGGCCATTCATCACCCAACAGACCGACAGGTATTGGGTGCATATGGCAAGGCGCTGGCAGGCGCAGGGCAAATGAAAAAGGCCCTGAAAACCATTCAGAGGGCTCAGACGCCCGACAATCCTGATTGGAAACTGATGTCTGCTGAAGGGGCCATTTATGACCAGGTGGGAGAACCCAAACTGGCCCGTGCCCAATATCGCAAGGCGCTGGATCTGAAACCCGGCGAACCCTCGGTTTTATCAAATCTGGGCATGTCCTATCTGCTGACCGGCGATTTGCGGGCGTCGGAAACCTATTTGCAACAGGCAATCAACCGCCCAAGTGCTGATAGTCGCGTGCGTCAGAATCTGGCGCTGGTCATAGGACTTCAGGGGCGCTTTAAAGAGGCCGAAAATGTCGCTGCTGGCGAACTTCCGCCTCAGGAAGCGCAGGCCAATGTTGCATTCCTGCGCCAGATGCTGGCCGAGCAGAATTCGTGGAATGATCTAAAAGATAAAACCTGATGTGCTGATATCGCGTCGGCGCATGCGTTTGAAAACTGGCGCAGATCAGTTGCTGCAATTATCGCAGCTTGTGCGAATACTGGTACGCGGGACGAAATTGCTTTCGTAGTCATAAATTGAATCACCCATGCCAGGCAGGATAGCGCCAACAGTAGAAACATTGGCAATCTTGTCTTGACGTCCGGCCTTGATGCCGCTGGCGGTTACCACATTGGTGTGCGACAGACGTGCCCGGGAGGAAACGATAAATCCCGCACGCACCAGAACTTCTGGCGGCAGCGTGTAGAAGTCACCGGGTTCGGGCTTTGTCAAAGATGACAGGTTACCATTGTCGCGGGACCATAATACTTCCGTTGATCCGTCTGAATAAACTTCGACACCTACCACATAGATTTCCAGATTGGCCCTGCGGGTTGAGTTGACCATCAAATCTGCAGCGCCAAATGTGGCGTCGATCACTTCTTTGGTCACTGTTGGTGACTGGGAAATGATGTCGGCGACAGCTACCGATACCTTGCCGATTTCGGTTGAAGCATTGACCGCGTCATTGGCTGCAATGGAAAACAAAAGCATTGCCAGCAGGAACGGCGCCGTCAGGGCAAATTCAATTGCACTGGTGCCATTTTGGTTGCGCACAAACAGGCGGATCGTGTTGCTGATAAATGATCTGGTCATCGGTGTTCTCAAATTTGCTAATGCGGTGGGTCGTGTCGTGGCGTAACTGTAGCTCGGTCCTATGGCTCATTGAGGAAGGCGGCGGAGCCCACAATACGGCGATAACCGTTTGTACCCATGCCTTCACCCGTAATGCTGCCCCAACCTGCCTGGGCAATATTTCCCCAGTCCAGAACAGTTGGCCAATCATAGTAGGCGCGAATGACGTTGATCGTGGAGCGGCCACCCGGCGCGAAGCCGAAACCGCTGGTGTCCAGATCGCCATTGTCTAGAACTGGCGGTTCCGCAGGCACTTCAAAACTGGCAATCGTGCGCACATCCAGCGAAAGTTTGCTGCAATCGAATATCGCCATCAATGATTTGGCGCACAGGGCGATCTTGAATTCTTCTTCCGAGGTATTTTCCACCGTGATCTGGCGGGTTCTTACTTCCCTCGAAATTTGATTGACGCCGGCATCGATCAGTCGATTGCCGAGAAAATAGAAACCCTGTTCGAGAATGGAAAACAGGATCAGGAAGAACGGAATGCTGACCAAGGCGAATTCAACTGCAGCTGTGCCGTCTTGCGATTTGCGGAAGCTCAACCATCTGTTTTTGAATTTACGTCGACGCAGCACGGTTTCACGCCCGTCATCGATCTGTTTTTTGCCCAATTTCATTATCTTTCTCGCAATGAAGAATGATTTTCTGTCGTCAGACTAATTGGGAATTCTTGAAAAGTGGTTTTAAGTTAGTTCGGATTTTATCGGCCCGGTTAGTGATCTGTTAAACAATTCAGCGCGGTTTGTTCGGTGATCAAAAAAATATTCTGGCAAATATCACATCATGCAAGCACAGCGGCCACCGCTTTTGCCAGCGATGGCCGGAGAATTTTGGCAGTCTGAACGGTGGTTATTTGTTGTTGGCCGCGTCCTGAGCCAGACCGTTACGTGCCTTGATCTGTTCGTCCATTGCTTCAAATTTCGCGGCTTCATCGCCGACCGTCAAAGTATTCTCGCATACCGGGGAACAGGCCAGGGTTTCGCGTACGGATTGGCGGTAAATGCGCACCGTGTTGGTTTCATGGCCCTGGACGACGATTGTTTCATCAACAATGGCATCGCCATCGGAATCGAGAATGATCATGTTGGTGACACCGAAATTGCGTCCGGTCAGCACAATTGTGCGTGAATCCTGGATTGTTGCATCGACAATCGACGGATTGCCAACAATGATCGTGTCAGCCGGTTTGGCAATGCGTACAACTTTGGCCCGGTCGATTATGACCTTGAGCGATGCATTGGCGCTACTGCCATCCGACGCAATTGCGACCGGGGCAATCGCGACGAGCGATATGCCCGTGGCAAAAGCCAGGCAAGTCACCAATAGGGAATGTCTGAATTGTTTCCAGCAGCAGCTGGCCAGGTCGGAAAACGTCATACTCATCACCAAAAAAACGCATCGAACCTCATTTTCAGACAAATTGGTGAATGAAGCTTTAAACGCCCCGTTCAGCGACTGATATTTATTCATGACTTTATATAAGGGGGCAAAACTTCGATGAGCTGATGGTCCTGATCAGACGAACTGCGACAAGTTTAATGACCTGTTTAATTCCGGATTCACCCTCGATAACGTCAATGTCAGGAAACCTTTTGGTAAGGCTGTTTATCAACTTAATCCTAAACCCGGCTGCTTAGATTTGGCTCATCCGATCGGAGAAACAAACCGACGGAAAGCTGTAACTCTTGGAGTAAGGAATTTATCCATGTCTAACATTAAACGCTTTTTCAAAGACGAATCTGGCGCAACCGCTATTGAATACGGTCTGCTTGCCGCACTGATCTCAATCGTTGCTATTACAATGATGGGTGATGCCGGTACTGCACTGAACGAAGTCTTCACAAACGTTGAAGCAGCTCTGGACGGCGCAACTCCATAAGTCGTCGCCTGAACAATTCAAAGGCCGTCCTGCTTGGCAGGGCGGCCTTTTTTTGTTGTGCTGTTGGTGGTCGACACGGTTAACACTTGATTAGCAGCAGCAAAGTAATGTCGGTCATGGCAATTTGAGCAACTAGGGCAATTCAAATGGACAACTTCATCGGGCTCGCAATTTTGGCAATTTTCCCGCTCTGCATGATCTTTGCAACGTTTTATGATCTGTTCACGATGACCATTCCCAACAAGATTACCCTGTGTCTGATTGCTGCATTTGCCGTATTTGCCCCACTTGCCGGCATGGGCTGGGAAACTGCCCTGATGCATGTTGGCGTGGCAATTGCCGTGCTGATCGGCGGTTTTGCTCTGTTCAGCCTGGGTGTCATGGGCGGGGGAGATGCCAAATTGCTGGCTGCTTCAGCTCTGTGGTTCGGTACCGCTTTCACGCTGCCCTATCTGTTGGTGGCCAGCTTTTTGGGCGCATTGTTGACACTGGTGATACTGATTGCACGCCGGCTAATGCTTCCGGCCAAATTGCTCTCCATTGGCTGGATCGCCCGGTTGCTCGATAAAAAACAGGGTATTCCCTATGGCGCGGCCCTGGGTCCGGCGGCACTTTATGTCTTTGCCGGCTCACCCTGGATGATGTTCATCACCAATGGTCAGGCAATCAACTGAGACTGCTGTTCCGGCCTGACTGGAAGTTTTCATATTATAATAGTGCAGGAATTTGAGCTCGATTCGAGCCGACTTTCGGCCGGGTATGGGGCCGAAAATCGGTGTTTTTGGCCGTCAGGACTTTGTTTACCAAGTTTGTCAGCCGTTCATTAACCATAAGTACACCAATCAGGTTCAAAACTGTTTGGGAGTTTTTGTGTCGAGCGTTACCGGAGTTTCCTTATTATGAAGCCCATACAGTTAGTCCTTATTGCAGTGGCATTGGTTGCCGCATTGGGCGCCGGTTTTTTGATGATGAATTTGAACAACAAGCCCGCACCCGTCGTGGTTCAGTCAAATGAACCCATTGTCACCATACCTCTGGTCGATGTCCTGACGGCGTCGAAAGAGATCCCGATGGGTACAGCGCTTGGTGAAAAGAACATCAAATGGGAACAATGGCCTGAAAATGGTGTTCGCGAATCTTTCATCGTCAAAGGTGATCGCCCTGAAGCCCTGAAGGAATATGCCAAAACCATTGCCCGGACTTCGTTTTTTGCTGGTGAACCCATTCGCGAGCAGAAAATCGTTCGTTCAGACAGTGGTTATTTGTCAGCAATTTTACCGGCAGGTAAGCGTGCCATTGCCATTCGGGTTGCGGCGGAAACTTCCGCAGGTGGCTTCATCCTGCCAAATGATCATGTCGACGTGGTGATGAGTTACAAGAACCCAGACCCCAGCGATAATGCGTGGTTGACTGAAACTGTCCTGCAAAATGTTCGAATTCTGGCAATCGACCAGGTGATCGAGGAAAAAGACGGCGAAAAGTCCAAGGTTGGTAATACGGCAACCCTGGAGCTGACCGCTCAGCAGGTTGAAATCATCACAGCGGCGCAAAAAATGGCCGGCAACAAGCTCAACCTTGCACTGCGCAGCGTTGAGGATGCTGAAATTGAATCCTCGGACTCAGGTTCACATCTGTTGTCCAGCGGCCCACGTCGCAAACGTGGCAGCGTGAAAATCATCCGCTACGGCACCACCCAGGAAGTGAGGCCCCGCTCATGATCCCGCAGGTGCCCAAATCATCGAATATCAATTCAAATCCTAAGCAGACAAGTCAGTTGGCCATGAACACTTCAATTCAATCTGAAAAAATATGTGCCAACTCGCAGATTGGCGGTTCGCGTCAAGTTGTTGGACTTGCGGCATCAGTAGCGCTGATTGCCTCGACAATCGTTCATCCTTTGACTTTGAACTCTGCACAGGCCCAATCAACCAATAAGAATTACGTTCAGATCACCCCGGAAAATGCCGCGGTGCCGAAGATGATAAATCTCGGGCTGAACAAGTCTCTGGTTGTCGATTTACCGGCCGAAGCGAATGATGTTCTGGTCGCCAATCCGACTGTCGCTGATGCGGTTATGCGGACCTCTCGCCGTATTTATCTGTTTGGCAAGCAGATCGGTCAGACCAATATTTTTGTGTTTGACGGTAGTGGCAAACAGATTGCCGCCATGGAAATTCTGATCGAACGGGATATTACCGGCCTGGAGGCCAGCCTTGCGCGACTTATTCCTCAGTCAAATATCCGCGCCGAAATGATCAACGACAATATTGTGTTGACCGGAACAGTTGCAACACCGCTGGATGCGACCAAAGCGGTTTCTCTAGCGCGGATTTTCGTGACCGGTGGCGAGCAGGCGGGCAATGCCTCGGCTGACCCCAACAATCTGGCATCGCTGTTTGGCGAAGAAGATCAGAGCAGCATCGTCAATTTGATGAAAATTGAAGGCCAGGACCAGGTGATGTTGAAGGTAACCATCGCTGAAGTTCAACGATTGGTGACTAAGCAATTGGGCATCGATACCGCAATTACCAACCCGACTTCGGACGGATTTGGCTTCAGCATTGGTGGTGGTGTATCGCAACAGAGCATTCGTGGTGCGGCTGCCTCCACATTGGGCATTGGCTACGGTCTTAATGCATTGCAAACGCAGATGAGGGCGATGGAAATTGCTGGTGTCGTTCGCACGCTGGCCGAGCCAAGCCTGACTTCGGTTTCAGGTGAAGAAGCGGAATTCCGCGTTGGCGGATCCTGGCAGACACCCACGTCATTTGAGGAAAATGAAGATGGCCTTGCCGTCACCTACAAAGAGCGGCCTTACGGCATCTACCTGAAATTTACTCCAACGGTGTTGAGTGAAGGTCGTATCAGCTTGCAGATGAGCACAGAAGTCCAGGAGCCAACACCGGTCGGTTCCACAACCCAGACTCAGCGGGCATCCGCCTGGGGTACGCGCAACCGTCGCGCCAGCACCACCGTTGAACTTCCCTCGGGTGGCTCTATGGCAATTGCGGGCCTGGTGCAGGACGATGTCCGGCAGGCGATATCTGGCTTTCCGGGCCTTGCCAAATTGCCAATCGTTGGAACACTTTTCCGCAGCCGTGAATTCCAACGCAATGAATCGGAACTGGTCATCATCGTGACGCCTTATCTGGTTCGTCCAACGGCACGCAAAAATCTGGCGCAGCCAGATGAAAATTTCCATCCCGCATCCGAATCTGCATCCATTTTTATGGGCCGCGTTAACCGGGTGTACGGCACTAAGCAGGGTAATCTGCCAAAAGGCCGATACACCGGTTCCATCGGGTTTATCCTCAAGTAAAGAGTAGGAATTATGATGATGCATTCCAATAAACATCCGATGGCGGCAAACCACCGGGCTTTGCTCGAGCCGCGTTTGGGTTGTCGCAGGGCCAAGCATGTCATTGGACGCCTGATCGTGGGCGGAATTCTGCCGCTGGCTATTCTGGCAGGTTGCGCCAATCATTCGGAAAACAACTTTACCGTCGGTTCGGTTCAAAGCACCTACAAGACAAAGCATCCCATCGTCATTGACGAAAAGGAAATGTCGCTGGATGTGCCTATTGCTGCGTCAGCTCACGAATTGACCTATCCGGCTCAAAGTTCAATCGAAGCCTTTGCTAACCGTTATAAGGCGGGTGCCAACGGCGTGCTGACGATTATGATCCCGGCTGGCTCTGCCAATGAATCGGCGGCGCGTCGTTTGTTGCCAAAAATTGTCACGTCACTGAACCATATGGGAATCCAGCGCCGCTATATTCGCTCGACCACCTATTATGCAAGCAATTATGGTTCCACTACTCCGGTCAAGCTGACGTTTACCGCGCTGGCTGCCAGTGTTGAAGAATGCGGAAAATGGCCTGAGGATTTGGCCGGTGCCAACAGCCAAAATCAGAACTACCACAATTTTGGGTGCGCCAGCCAAAACAATCTGGCGGCGCAAATAGCTAACCCGGCTGACCTTTTGTCACCCCGGGCGATGACACCAATTGATGCTGAACGTCGTAATGCGGCGATCGAAGCCTACCGCAATGGTGAAGTCGGAACCGGCAACACAATTGTTTCGGTGTTTGAATAAACCAATGAAAATTGATTGGGCAGATAAAGACTTGGTTCAGGGAATATAATAATGTCAGATCATGCACATGATCCAAATACGCCTCAAGCTGGGGTAGCGCCGAATCCACAGGCCGCACCAACTGCGACACCTATGGAAGCGCCAATTGCGAACCCGCAACAGATGCCGCCTCAAGCGGCTGAGCAGGTTGCCCATCCGGCGCCCCCGCTGGCTCCCGAAACGCTTGCTGACCCACTCGGTTCCCCGCTGGATCCCGACAGCGCCTATGTCACGGCAACCATGTCTGACAGTTCGCTCTATGCGGCGGCGACGGGCCAGGAAGATTGGGCAGCAGAGGTCAGCGCTGATCCCGTACAGGAAGAATTGTCTAATATTCGCCCGGTGCCCCGTGTGGCGATTCAGGCATTTTGCGAAACCGAAATGGTTGCCAACACCGTTGATCAGGCGTCACGCGACCGCCGTATGAGCAAGGCTCATCTGAAAGTTCAAATGGGAGGCGTCCGGGCGGCGGTGGAATTCTACCAGTCTGCAACCACGCCTAATCTGATTTTCGTCGAATCCCGTCTGGTGGGCCAGGAGCTTATGGCGGAGTTGGAGCAACTGGCAGAAGTCTGTGATGAAGGCACCAATGTTGTCGTGATTGGTCACAAGAATGATGTCCAACTATACCGCGAATTGATATCAAGGGGAGTTGCAGAATACCTCTATGCGCCGGTTTCCATGACCGAAGTGATGGAGGTTGTCACAACTCTTTTTGTCAATCCGGAAGCCAGCCCGCTGGGCAATACGCTGGCTTTTATCGGAGCCAAAGGCGGTGTTGGTTCGTCAACTATCGCGCACAATGTTGCCTGGGCGATTTCAAGCAATTTCAAGAGTGACGTCATCCTGACCGATCTGGATCTGGCATTTGGCACAGCAAATATTGACTTCGATCAGGACCCCGCTCAGGGCGTTGCAGAAGCGGTCTTTTCCTCTGACCGTATTGATGAGACCTTTCTTGATCGCCTGCTGTCTAAGTGTTCCGACCATCTGAGCCTTTTGGCGGCGCCATCGACGTTGGACCGGGAATACGATTTTGATGCCAATGACTTTGAACAATTGTTGGAAGTTGCTCAGCGGGGCACACCAAATGTTGTCATCGACCTGCCGCACACATGGACAGGCTGGGTCAAACAGGTACTGGCAACTGCCGACAAGGTAATAATCACAGCGACACCGGATCTTGCTTGTCTTCGCAACACCAAAAATCTGGTCGACACCCTGTCAGAGCTGCGTCCCAATGACGACAAGCCTCTGTTGGTGCTGAACCAGTGCAATGTACCGAAACGACCTGAGATTTCGGTTGAGGACTTCACCCAACCGCTTGGTATTTCGCCAACAATTACTTTGCCTTTTGAACCGGCATTGTTCGGATTGGCCGCCAATAACGGGCAGATGATTTCAGAGACTGATGCCAAGAGTGAAATATCAGTGGCCCTTGACCAGCTGGCTCAGGTGGTGACTGGCAGACGAGAAATTGAACCTGTCGCGAAGAAGTCGATGGGCTCTTTATTGTCGCGATTTTCACTCAAGAAAAAGTCAAAGAAGAAGTAACCGAGTCGTCAGGCCGGTAGCACTGGAGTAGTTAGCAGATGTTTGGAAAACGGGGTGGGCCATCAGGGGGTGCCGGAGAAAAAGGAAATTTCTCCAAACCCCTGAACATGCCACCAGAGGCAAATCACGCTGCACCACCAGCCCAACCGCCGGCTGCGCCTGCAGCACCGCCACAAGCTGCTCCTGCTGCTAACCCGGCCGGTGCACCACCGCAGGCACCGTCACATTCCGCGCCTCCCCCGCCGCCATCGTCGCCATCGTCGCCAGCCGCACCGCCAGTCGGGACAATGCCAGTTGCTGCCGCTCCAGCCGCATCAGGATTGCCCACAACGCCAAAAAAATTGAAGGCCAAGGCTCCACCGATTGACTTCGAAGCCCAGTCTGCGGCACCTGAAGTTCGACCAAAATCGGAAGAATATTATGATGTCAAAACACAGGTATTCTCCGCACTAATTGACACAATCGACCTGTCGCAATTGTCAAAGCTGGACAACGAAGGCGCTCGTGAAGAGATACGCGACATCGTCAACGACATTATCGCGATCAAATCGATTGTCATGTCGATTTCCGAGCAAGAGGAATTGCTCGCCGATATTTGTAACGATGTGCTGGGATTTGGTCCGCTGGAACCGCTTCTGGAGCGGGATGATATCGCCGACATCATGGTCAATGGCGCCAAGCAGACTTTCATCGAAGTGGACGGCAAGACCGAAACGACAAATGTACGGTTTCGCGACAACGACCAGTTGATGAGCATTTGTCAACGCATCGTGAGCCAGGTTGGCCGCCGTGTCGATGAATCTTCGCCAATTTGTGACGCTCGCTTGATTGATGGTTCGCGTGTTAACGTGATTGCACCACCGCTGGCTCTGGATGGTCCGACACTAACAATTCGTAAGTTTAAGAAGGACAAGCTGACCCTCGACCAATTGGTCAATTTCGGTGCCATTTCACCGTCGGGCGCGGATATCTTGAAAATTATTGGTCATATCCGGCGGAACGGGTTCGGGTAAGACCACTCTGCTCAACTGCATGACCAATTACATCGATGAAGATGAGCGTGTCATTACCTGCGAAGACTCAGCCGAATTGCAACTTCAGCAGCCGCATGTTGTGCGTCTTGAAACCCGCCCACCCAATCTGGAAGGCGAGGGCACGATCACCATGACCGATCTGGTCAAGAACTGCCTGCGTATGCGCCCGGAGCGCATCATTGTGGGTGAGGTGCGTGGCTCGGAAGTGTTCGACCTGTTGCAGGCCATGAATACCGGCCATGACGGGTCCATGGGAACGATCCATGCCAACTCGCCACGTGAGTGCCTGTCACGTATGGAATCGATGATCGCCATGGGTGGCTTCTCGCTGCCGGCCAAAACGGTTCGCGAGATCATTGTTGGTTCAGTAGATATTGTAATCCAGGCCAAGCGCCTGCGCGATGGTTCGCGCCGCATCACCCACATTACCGAAGTGTTGGGAATGGAAGGCGACGTAATCATTACGCAAGATATTTTTGTCTACGATATCACCGGTGAAGATGAAAATGGCAAGCTGATCGGCAAACATAAATCCACGGGCGTGGGAAATCCCAAGATGATGGAACGTGCGCGCTATTATAACGAGGATGAGCGACTGTCGCGGGCACTGGATGAGTCAGAAGATCGGGGCAGTGATCCGTTTTAAGCGGGCCACACCGGGTAAGGCGTAGGGTAATGATGTTATTGGCGATGATAGGTTTGGCGGTTCTCACCGTGGGAACCCTTGGCTATGCCCTGATGTACAACTCCATCACCGACAGTAAAAAGTCGAATGAGCGGATCAAAAGCCTGCAGAAAGACCAAAGTGTAAAAATCAAGGCTCAGACGAAGAAGGTTGATGACAAACAGCGCAGAAAGGCCCGCGAAAGCGCGCTGAAAAATGTCGAAGAGCAGCGTACGGCTGGCAAGAAAGCCGATAAGCCGACATTGCCAATGCGAATTTCGCAGGCTGGCATGACGCTGAGTGTGCGCAATTTCTACCTCATTTCTGTTGTTATGGCGGTTGTTTCATTCTTTGGCAGCCTGATCGGCGGCGCTCAATTGTATATTGCAGCCGGTATTTCCTTTGTCGCTGGGGTCGGCTTGTTGAGGTTTTACATCTCTTTTAAAAGAGCGCGGCGGTTCAAGGCTTTCACCACCATTTTTCCAAACGCAATTGACGTCATTGTTCGGGGTATTCGGTCGGGTCTGCCTCTCAACGATTGTTTGTAACTACTCAGCTACCCTATTTCTGCTGCCATTAGGTGCGACAATTTG
>JAALLE010000148.1 GCA_011087605.1 Hyphomicrobiales bacterium | reverse complement strand
CTGATGGGCCGTCTATAAAAGCATCAGGTTGGGGTAGCTGGGTAGTTACGAAAAATCATCATTCAATCACGCCTCGATAATTGGTAATTCATTTGGCTCATCTTCATCAATCTGCCCCAACAGAATTTGGCATTTGAGATTCACGATTGGGGAATGTTCAACCAAATACAAGTAATTGATACTCAACCGAAGGTCAGATCAGGTGGCAAGAGCCCGGTCTTCGTCAGACAACTCATCGGGTAGATCATCGAAACTGGCGTAGTTGAGCTTGTAGAGTTGCGCATAGAGGCCGCCATGCCCAATGAGTTCATCATGGTCTCCCTGTTCAACCAACCGCCCCTGTTGTAGCACCATGATGCGATCGGCGTTGCGAATCGTGGCCAGGCGATGGGCAATGACCAATCCGGTGCGACCCTCAAGCAGTCGCTGCAGCGCCTTTTGAATCTGCATTTCCGTGTAGCTGTCAATATTGGCTGTCGTCTCGTCCAGCACCAGAATTTTTGCATCTGCGACCAAAGCTCGGGCAAAGCTCAATAACTGGCGTTGCCCGAGGCTCAAATTGCTGCCTCGCTCAGCCAGTATCGTGTCGTAGCCGAGAGAAAGAGCTTCAATAAATTCATGGGCACCAACGGCTTTGGCCGCCTCCACAACGGCGTCATCGTCAGCCCAGTCGGACGCATAGCGGATGTTATCCCGCACGGTTCCGGTAAACAGGTATGGCTCCTGCAGCACCATCGCGATATGGCGCCCGAGACTCTTTTGCGTGACGTCGCGAACATCGCGCCCACCAACAAAAACCGCGCCGTCCTGCACGTCATAAAACCGGTGGATCAAAGCCATGGAACTTGATTTTCCGGAGCCGGTCGGGCCGACCAATGCTACGGTCTCGCCAGAATTCACGCGAAAACTGACATCTTTCAGTACAGGATTTTCACTGTCATATCCAAAGGTTACGTTGCGAAATTCTACTGATCCATCATCGTTCTTGCCGAGCGGTACCGCGTCCGGCAGATCCTTGACATCAACATCGACGTCCAGCACCTCGGTTAACCGGTGTCCAGAAGCCATGGCGCGCTGCATGACTGAATATTGCATTGTCAGCGATCGGATCGGGTCAAAGAACCGCTGAATGTAAAATAGAAACGCCACCATGACACCGACTTCGATCCGTCCGGACACCACCATCAATCCACCGGCCACAGCGACCACAGCCATCGCGCTGCCCGTCAGGGTGTCGACAATCGGGATCATGATCTGTGCCAGTTTGGAAGCACGCAACTGGGCCTTATATGTGTTGTCGACAAGCTGGCCATAAAGTTCGGCATTCAGATTAGCGCGGTCCATCGCCTGTACGGCACGCACCCCATGAATCGCTTCCGCCAGGGCACCATTGGCAATTGAATTTGCCTCATGGGCGGCCATGAATGCCGCACGCGCCCGCGTCAGCCACAATATTCGAACCCCGAGCAATACCGGAATGACAATCAGGACCATCAATGCCAACTGCCAGTCAAGCCAGAGCATGACTGCGACAATGCCAAACAGCAGCAACAAATCCCCGATGGCCAGCACCGAAGTTTCAAGAAATTCCTGCATCGAGTTAACATCGCCCTGCAGGCGCGACATCAGTCGACCAACTTCGGTTTTGTCCATGAATGAAAGTGGCACGCGTTGCAGATGCCCGAACATGGCCCGCCGAATGTCGAATAGAACGTCCTCTGCCATGCGGCCGGTCACGATCTCCTGCACGCGCGAGGCGACATAATTGACCGCAACGACCACGGCGAACATCGCCAGGATGCCGAGCAGAACCGAGGGTGGTGCATCAGGCGCCATGCCGTTGTCGATCGCATAGCGGATCAGCAATGGGATTGTCAGTTGTGAGCCGGTAAAGGCGACAACAGCGACAACGGAAATCGAAACCTGGCGTTTGTAGGGGCGGACAAACTGCCATATTCGCTTTGCGACCTTGCCGTCAAATACGCGCCCGAATATCTCTTCCTCAATACGATCTGATCCGACGACGGCGCGCATGCGTGGGCGCTCATCTTCGTGCGGGTCGCGCGGCTCACTGCCTCTTGCCGGACTCATTGCTCGTCTTCCTTTTCGACCAGCATTTCGGCGCTGGGGCGCATCTGCAATTCGTGCAGGTCGCAATAACGTCCACCCAGTTTCAATAATTCCTCATGCGTACCTTGTTCGACTATTTCTCCGTGCTCCAGGAACAGAATTCTGTCTGCATGCATCAGGCTGGCCAGCCGGTGGGCAACAATCAGCGTAACGCGATCTTTGGCATATTTCTTCAACGCCGTGCGGATGCGGCTTTCTGTTCCGGCATCAATGGCGGCAGTGGAATCGTCAAATATCAGGACTGCCGGCTCCATCATAAGCGTGCGGGCAATTGACAACCGCTGGCGCTGACCACCCGACAGCGAAACACCACGCTCGCCGACGATGGTGCCGTATTTGCCGGGCAATCCAAGCACATAGTCATGTAGTTGTGCGGATTCCGCGACACCCCGGATCTGCTGCGTCTCGGTGAACGGGTCCGCATAAGCGATGTTGTTTTCAATTGATGTGGTGAATAGAAAACTGTCCTGCTGAACCACAGCGACGGCCTGACGAACCGAAGACAAGGTGGCATCGCGAATATCCTGCCCGTCGATGCTGATGGTTCCCTGCGTGGGGTCGTAGAAACGTGGGATCAGATGCATCAACGTCGTTTTGCCGGAACCCGGAGGCCCGACAATGCCGACCGTTTCACCCTTGCGCGCCTCAAAACTGATGCCTGATACGGCTCTTTGGCCGGTATCTGCCGCATAGGCAAAGCTAACATTATCAAGTTTCAAAATACCATCGGTGATCTGCAGATCCTGAGCGTGTGGCGCATCCTCGATTTCCGCCTCATGATCAATCAGGGCAAACAGCCGTGCGCCACAGGTTGAGGCGCGTGCATAGCCATTGACCATCATGCCAAGTTGGCGAACCGGCATCTGCAGGATTGTCATGAAAGTCAGGAAAGTGGCCAAAGTGCCCAGCGTGATTTCTCCCGACGCCACTTGCCGCCCACCAAAATACAGAACCAGACCCATGGCAGCAAAAAATGCCAATGTCATCGCAGAGGTGTTTTTGACCCTTATCTCGATCCTGTCATGGCTGAGCTCCAGTGCCGACTTGGAGGCAATGTCGAACTTTCCCATTTCATGTGCCGAAGAGGCAAATGCCCGCACCACGCGAATTCCAGCAAGGTTTTCCTCCATCACCTGACTGAGCACACCCAACCGCTCCTGAAGGATCAGCCAGGTTCGGCGCAACGCCAGTCGCATGACTGTACTGCGCCATCCAGCAAACGGGACGAAAGACAAGGCCAGCAATCCGAGCATGAGATTGGTCGACAACAGCAGCGCCGCGCCGAGACCGATCAACAGGCCCAGAAGCACGGTCCGCACCAGAGCGGTTGAAAAGAACA
This sequence comes from Hyphomicrobiales bacterium, assembly GCA_011087605.1. GTDB lineage: Bacteria > Pseudomonadota > Alphaproteobacteria > Rhizobiales > Rhizobiaceae > Pseudahrensia. Next base: position 2,682 of record JAALLE010000148.1, on the reverse strand, counting down.
TCCGCACACCCTCCAGGTCCAACATGCCAACCGTTATCAGATCGCCTGAATGGGTCCTGTCGTGGAACGAAAATGGCAGGCTCTGGATTTTTCCATAAACGGAATTGCGGATATCGCGCGCCAGTGAATGCCCAACAGATTCTGCGGTGTAATTTTGAACAAGTGTAAATAGTCCCCGGGCGACACTTGCAAGGAACAACAGCAATGCAATTCGATAAAGCGATTCAGGTTCTGCCTTTTCTGCAGCCACCGCCTGAGTCTGGTCCACAGCTCGTCCCAGGATGACCGGAATCGATAGTTGCATGACAACCGCAGCCACAGTGGCCACCAAAGCCAGCCAGGCCCTGACAGGATAGCGAAACGCCATGCGCGTGATGCGGGCAATGGCTCCAAGTCCGGCATGAGGGTCGACAGACGCTGTCCGACGAAAAATTCGCTCGGAACCGTCATCTCGGCCAGATTGTGCATTACTAGTCATGAATGTGTTGCCGCGGACTTCGTGTCCCGGCCTCCTTGTAGGCCGACTTAATAGTCCAGTGATGGCGAGACTGGCAATGTTGATCGAGGATTTATTTCGTGCGGTCCGTGGGTGGGGCCAGGAATACCCGCGTTGAACCGCGAGGCCAGTGGCGATGACCGGAAGGCACGCGGGAAGAATCGTTGCCAGGCAATCCTGTCTGTTTTGTCGTCGGCATGCTTCAGCATATTGGAAGATTCCATGTGTCGTTCAAAAGCATCCGATGATCTCAATTCTGAACTATCGCGCGACCGCGGTTTGACCACGACCGTTATGACCGTCAGAGCAGACACCCGCATCGCCGAGGTCATCGTTGAATCTCTACTTGAAGAACGCCCTGAATCATCACTTTAAGGGACGATGAATCTGATTGGGAGATTGGCGGTTCAAACAATTGAAAAATAGTATTTTTCTTCTGCGATGGCGGCAATTGTCAATTTAGGTGAACCAGTTGATTCCTTTTTTGAAGTGTTGATTGTCAACGTCGAAGACGAGGCGGCGCAGCCACCCACGCGAGCGCCTACAAAATTAATGAGATTGCCGCAGGCATCATCGCGGCGGCGGCGAAAAATCCGTCGTGCGGCGAAAACTTCTGGTCGCCGGGGAGTTTAGAAATCGCACAAGTGCGACCGCCATGGCCTTTGGAGTTTCCCCGGGGGAGCCTCCTGGACATACGCCAGCCCGATCCGAAGGTTGAGGAGGTATCAGCACTGCTGATACCGGCCGACTTGTGAGAGGTGCTTATACCCCGTAGCCAACGAAGAGTCGCAGGCTCTGCGGGGAGACTGGCGTGGGGCAGGGGTATGGGAAGGAGGATGAGTAGAACCGGCCTTTAGTCGACTTTGGACCAAACCAGTGACGTAAACACGGTGGACACCAAAGCAGGCTTTGAGAACACCAAGGCACACTCATAGGCGAATGGCCGAGTGGGGGACAAAGTGTGAATTCGCTTCGTCTTCGCTAATGGCCGCTTCCAGAAACGCGAGGATTCAAAAATGGACGTTTTTGTTTGAGTTCCAACTTTCAACCCAGACGCGAACAACGGTCACCGCGTCACTTATCCAAGCCTTCAAACCAATCAAGCACGGATATTGTCCAACCCTTTGGTCGTCCATGGCCACCCTTGTGCAGAATAAGTGCCAGGCTGCCTGCCTCGCAGTTCCAGATTTTGCGCCATTGTCCATCCGCGATTTCGTGTCCCGCTGCGGCGTCAACGCATCCGTTCTCCCGTCGCCAAAGTCGAAGACCTGCCCAGATATCGGCCTGCGTGAACTTGCCAAACTGCTGACTTTCTATCGTGCGGCCCTCGAGCGGGACTACCTTGTCGGCGAATCCGTGAGTGTGAAGCAGATCCACCGGGCCAAGACAATCTTCCGTCATCGGGAGCCAGAAGCCGCCCGCAGCCGGCGCGTAGGCTCTGGCGAAATCTGGTGCAAGGCAGGCCATCTCCCACACCATCGATCCGCCACGAGACGTGCCCGCAAGTAACACCTGATCCGGGTCAATGTTTGCGCGTGTCACTGCATCCGCCAAGACGGCGCTTAGAAACCACACATCGTTTCGGGGAAAGTTGAGCCATCCGTCGCGCACGGCCCAGTCTGTGGGCTTGTTTTCAAACCACGGCAGGGCTGTCGGCGCGATCAACGCATATCCCCTGTCGAGGAACCCATTCACAAAGCCTTTGTTCCGAACAACTTTGGCCCCCGAGCCACCAAATCCGTGCAAATATATTACTGCTGGTCCACCCTGCCATTTCGGAGGGACAACAATATTATATTCACCGTCGGTGATCTTGCAGGGTTTGTTCGCGGCGCCACAGTCAAGGGCAAGGGCTTTATCGGTAATCAACAGCGCGATGATAAGCAGTCCGCAACGAAGTAACATGTGCCTTCTCCCACACCGCTCGTACCACATTCTCTTGCCTCGAACCAAATTGGCGAGCCAAGGCAACGCACAGCCGTTCAAACCTTGGCAGAACCCACGTCAATTTCGTCATGTTATTGGCTGGTGAGGAGATAAGCGACATTCATGCAAAATGCAGCATCCGTCATTCTGGTCTCGGCGCCGACCTTCGCGTGTTCCCCGATTACACGCGGCCCAATGGCGGCTAAGCGGATGGTGTGGATGGCTCCTGCACCATCGGCGTCGTAATGCGCCATATTGCA
>JAALLE010000045.1 GCA_011087605.1 Hyphomicrobiales bacterium | reverse complement strand
AATCAAATTGTCGCACCTAATGGCAGCAGAAATAGGGTAGCTGAGTAGTTACAGTCGCTTACATATACATTGCTGTAGGCCTCACCATAAAAATCAAAATCAAATCCCAAAGACACTAGCGATGGGTCGAACAAACCAATGTTCAGGGCAGTCGCCGACAGGTCTGATGAAACATCTTGAAATTCTGATCCTGAAACGGAAACAGAATCATAATCGGCAACGAATGTCAGCGTCGTGCCGTCAAAACTGAAATTGGGTGAGGCATCTGCGGCGGCTTGAACAGCTGCGGTGAGGTCACCATAATCCGCACCGGTCGTGCCAATATCAATGGCAGAGATATCAACTGATACGGGTGACCCCATGGGAGGCACCGCATCGAGCGTGATCGTATAGGATGCACTGGCGCCCTCACCAACAGTGCTGTCACCGCTTATACTCCAGGTTGGCGCATCGAGTGTAACAGTTGCAGTATCGCTGCTGCCATCAACATCAATCACGGTATAGGTGAACGTGTCCTGACCGCCGAAACCGGCATCGGCCACGAAGGTCAATGTTCCATCGGCATTTAACGTGATATCACCCACCCCGCCTGTCAGAGCGACGGTTTGACCGATCGAGAATGGAGAGCCGTTGATTTCGGTAATTTGTGCACCACCGTCGGCGACAACATCATTGCCGAGCGGATTGAGAACAACGGTTTGCCCGCCGAAGACCGTATATGTATCGTCGGCTGCAACCACCGGGTCATCAACATTATCGACTGCGAATTTTAGAACTTCAACTGTCGAGTCTGCGGTCAGTTGGGCAACCTGGTTCTCGGCATTGGTCTCACCGGATGTCGCCATGACATTGAGCATGTATCCGCCCAGCACGGAGGGAGTTTCAAGTCTTAGGGCCGACAGATCAGCTGCTGCGATCACCACCACTCCCCCAACCGGTGTCTGGGCGTTTGAGCCGACGTAAAATGTTGCACCAGCTGGTATGCTGGAAAATGAATAGCTGACAATCTCTTCTGAACCGTCAATGTCGGTCAGAGTGGCCGATATGAGCGGACTCATATTCATCATCGCGCCGGGACCGGCGCTACCGCTGGTCAGCGACAATGTCGGGGCATCTGCCACCGCATCGAACCGGAAGATTACCGCTTCACTATTCGACGTGCTGGAACCGTTGGATTCGCTGGATTCAACCGTCAGTTGAGCCGTGATGTCCACATCGGAATGTTCGGCTGGGCTGGGAGGTACAATTGAGATTGTTGTTAACGTCCAGCCATCAAGATAGGCGATGTCAGAGAGACCGCTCGAAACATAGCTGCGCACACCATCCGTGATGCTGTATCCGTTGGGTATCTGCGATACGCTATAGCGTAGGGTCTCGGATCCGTCAGCATCACCCTGACTGGCGGTCAGGTCTAAAGTGGTTGAGCCGGTGTCCTCATCTGCTGCAGCACTGATCAAACCAGTCGGAAGTACAGCTGCATCTGCCACGCCTTGAATGTTGATGGAAGTATAGGATTGCCCACTGATTCCATCAACGTTTTCAACCGTGTAGTTAAAATATTCAACTCCGCTATAATCAGCCACGGGCACGTAGTCGAAGCTGCCGTCATCATACAAAGTGAGGACTGCTCCGGTTGGCGTTGTATGGGAGGTCGGGCTTGCAGCACCTGCCGGATTGACCGTGATTGAAGTGCCAATGCTATCAGTCGCTGACACTATTGATATTGCCACACCATTGGGGTCGTTATCGTTGGACAACAGGCCGTCGGCAATCGCAACATTCAGCGTGGAATCTTCCTGGCCGACATAGACGTCATGATTTGCTGTTGGTTGATTGACTATGGTCCCGAACGTGATGGCGACATTGGCAGCACTGCTGGCAAATGCGCCATCGTAAACCTGGACATCGATCGAACGTAGCGTCGGATCAATGCTGCCGTAATTTGTATTTTCAAAAGTGATCGATTGCAGCGCTGTTTGGTAGTCAGTTGTGCTTGCCTCTCCTGATAATGTGACGGATATCTGTCCGGGAACACTGGTGTCGACGCTCCCCGTCAGCCCGAGGCTGGTCAATATTGAATTATCAACATTCAATTGGTCACCCGCCAGGGCATTTGTCAGCGTGACCGTTGCATTGGTAGCTGACCCTGCGTCATTTGTGACAATAACATCACCATCAGCGATGGCCACGGGAGAACCACTGGTGGCGTTTGAATAAAAAACTGTCTGATAATTACTGCCGCCTGAGCCCGAGGAATCGTCAGCATCAAGGTCGACACCTGTTGCAAAGGATGTTTCCGGATTGGTGAATACCAGATCCCCGTCGCCGTCATGGTTATAATAGGCATAGGGAGATCGCGTCTCATACATCATGGTCAGCTGGTTGACCGAGTTCCACGAATATTGAACCCAACTGGACTCTTCGCTATTTTGGTCCATCGTACCAGTGGCGCGCAAGTTGGTGCCATCGTTGGTAACTTCAAGATTTGTTCCCGCCTGCACGGTGTACGAAGACAGGTCTGACAGTGCTGCCGCCAGGGTCTCACGGGTTGTGACAGAACCCGGCGCCACCCCGTCAATATCCGCCGTTGTCAGACTAACTTCACCAATTTCAGCACGGATCGTCTGGCCCGTGCCAGTTTCAAAAATCTCCCAAACGATTGTAGCGCTGCCGATATTTCCGGTATTTGGTCCTCCCGCAACGGACGATGTGTTGTGAACATAGACCCTGAAATCATCCAATGTCCCGTCGTCGGCATCACCTTCATCATCGTCCCGCGTTCCAAAACCAACAAAGATTTCAGATGCATTGGTAACGCTTGTTACAGTTGCCCGCACATCGACGCTGACCAGCCCGCTACCGGTGTCTACCGTTCCGGCATTCTCCCAGATGGCCACCGTGCCGGCTTCGCCAACCGCACCGAATTGCGGGGCCGATGCAGGAGTGAATTCATTGACATAAGTTACCGTTGGGGGGTCTACGGTACCAAGTTCAAATGCTCCAAGAACGCCTTTGAAACCGGTGGCTTCGAAAGCCTTGGCTTCAACATTTCCCTCAACGACCTCGAGATCCCAATCACCACCGAATTCAGATGCACCTGTCAGGTCGCTGGAAGCGGCGATGTCGGCACCGGTAGCATTCGCCAATTGCTTGGCGACAACTTGCCCAACCTCCCCGGAGGCGAAATCGCATCCATAAACCAATATGTCTCCATCATGGCTGAGCGATGCACCAATTCGACTAAGTGCGTCGGCATGGGTTGTTGAGATGGTCTCGTTGGACAACTGGGAGGATCCCAGGTTTAGAAATCCCTGTCCGCCATGCGAAAATATATGGATTGCGAGGACATCGTCTCGACCCTCCAGAGTATCAGCGATCTGCTCAACACCATCGGACTGAAGATCAAGAATATGCACTTCAACATCGGGGTCGAGTTCGCCCAGCAATTCGCCAAGGTTTTCAATATCTCCGTCGATAAATACAACGTCACGACTCAGGTCGCGAATGCTTCCATCCATCAGCGCGTCAGGGCTGCCGCCCTCGGCAAATTCTGCAGTTGAATCGTCGCCTTCGGCATCTGGTTCACTCGCCGCTTCCCAGGCCATGTCTTGGGCGGTTTCAACAGCGGCAGCGTCAAGCAGAATTCGGGGTTCAAGCACCCGCATCAACGGTCGCTCGTCCATCGGCGGCACGATGGCACTTCCCCGTTTGAATATTTTCCCGAATGCGGAAAGCAATTCACACCCCCTGATAACTTAGACACGATGGACGTCACAGGTTCCAGCGGCCCAAATGCTAAGTCTGCCCTTGGCTGATTCTAAGCAGAATCGCCTAGGTTAAGCTTTGAAGGCAGAGTGTTAATAGGGTGTTAATCTTTGTGCTAATTGCCAAGTTTTGTTAATAAACTGCCGCAGAACTGCTGGATTTGTATCGTTGTTCAGAAATATTCGTTAACCACGATTGTCGGCACAATCTGTCAGGAGCCCGGGTACAAATAGCCGATGGCCAACGCGACAATCACAACCAACATCAAATAAGCTATTCTCCGGTTCAAATTTTTCCTCGCCCATTTTTGTCAGGGATTATTGCTCAGCCAACGGCAGCGCGCTAAGTGAATGCAAAATTGATTATCATAACCACCGCCAACAGACCATGTCCTTCAATTCCACATCAGACAATTCAAACTACCGCGTCGCGGCTTTGTACAAGTTCGTTACTCTGGACAATTATCCCCGCTTGCAGCAGCCCCTCTTGCAGGTCTGCAAACAAAATGACGTCATGGGCACAATATTGTTGGCTCAGGAGGGTATTAACGGAACCATTTCTGGCCCGGAAAAGGGAATAGATTCAGTCCTTTCATGGTTGGCTTCTCATCCGGAATTTGATCAGCTTGACGTCAAATTTTCACGGGCCGACGAGCCGCCTTTTTACCGTATGAAAGTACGGTTGAAGAAAGAGATCGTCACATTGGGTGTCGACGATGTTGACGCTGCAAACAATGCCGGCACTTACGTCGATCCCAGTGATTGGAACGACTTGATAAGTCAACCGGATGTTGTGGTGGTGGATACACGAAACGACTATGAAGTCGCCATCGGTACATTCAAGAATGCCCAAAACCCCAACACCAGCAGCTTTCGAGAACTGCCTGCCTGGGTTGATGACGTGCTCGAAGCCAAACCCGACACCAAGGTCGCAATGTTCTGTACCGGTGGCATTCGCTGTGAAAAGTCTACTGCACTGCTCAAATCTCGCGGTTTTAACGATGTGTATCACCTGAAGGGTGGCATCTTAAAATATCTGGAAACTGTGCCTGAAGAAAAAAGCCTGTGGGAAGGCGATTGCTTTGTTTTTGACCAAAGAGTTTCGGTTAAACACGGTTTGGAAGTTGGTGACTATGACATGTGCCATGCATGCCGGATGCCGATCAGCGAATCTGAAATGGCGGATGATCGCTACGTTAAGGGCGTCTCATGCCCCCATTGCCACGAAACTCAAAACACCCGGCAGCAGGCACGATTTCAGGAGCGCCAAAAACAGATGGACTTGGCCAAGCAACGCAACGAATTGCACATCGCTGCAGATATTGCCTCGGCAAAGTCCCAAAAGCTTGCAGAAAAAGATTTGCAACGCGAACGCAGCAAAGCCGCCAAGAGCTAGCGATCGCTTTCCTGCCAGCGCGGATTGATCCACGGCTGCAGGTTGGATCGCGCCAGCATTTCATGACCGAGAATATGATCGCTGGCCTTTTCTGCTGACATGATTGCCGGCCCGTTGAGGTTCCCGTTGGTGATGCGCGGAAAGATCGACGTGTCGATAACACGCAGATTGTCGACACCAATTACCCGGCATTCAGGATCAACTACTGCGGTGGGGTCATCTACCGCGCCCATTTTCGCCGTGCCGCAGGGATGGTAAGCGCTTTCCACGTGCTCACGAATATAATCGTCCAACTGGTCATCGCTTTGGACCTCTGCACCTGGAGATATCTCCTTGCCACGAAATTCATCAAACGCCTGTTGACCTAATATCTCCCGTGTCAATCGAATACAGTGACGAAAATCCGGGAAGTCCTCTTCGTGGCTCATGTAGTTGAACTGAATTTTTGGCGGCGTGAGCGGGTCCGCGGACGCCAGTGTAATTGAGCCACGTGACTTCGACCGCATCGGCCCCACATGGGCCTGATAGCCGTGACCTTCGGCGGGCGCCTTGCCATCATATCGGATTGCAACCGGCAAGAAATGATATTGAATATCCGGATATTCAACACCTTGTTTGGAGCGGACAAATGCGGCGCTCTCAAATTGATTTGAAGCCCCCAGTCCCGACTTGAAGAACAGCCATTGAGCTCCAATCATCGCCTTGGAGAAAAGATTCAGTTTTGAGTAAAGCGTAATCGGCTGGGTGCAGGCCTGTTGGATATACAATTCCAGATGATCCTGCAGGTTTCCACCTACACCGGGTCGGTCCGCAAGCACTTCAATGCCGTGATCCTGCAGGTGCTGCCTGGGGCCGATGCCTGACAACATCAAAATCTTCGGCGTGTTTATGGAGGAGGCCGCCAACACCACCTCCTTGTGTGCCCGTACCTGCTCGATATTGTCGCCACGTTGAATTTCCACGCCAATGGCCGTGCGCCCATCAAAAAGTATGCGGCGAACAAAACAGCTCATCATCCGCAGGTTTTCTCGTTTCATGGCGGGTTTCAGATAGGCGTTCGCGGCCGACCATCTTCTGCCCTTATGAACCGTTTGCTCCATTGGGCCGAAGCCTTCCTGCTTAAGTCCATTGTAGTCATCGGTAACCTCAAACCCCGCCTGACGTCCGGCTTCAACAAAGGCGTCAAACAGGGGGTTTTCCCTCGGGCCTCTGCCGACATGCAAGGGACCATCGGTACCTCGCCCCTCCCCCTTGGCACCACCATGACTTGTCTCGGCGCGTTGAAAATAGGGTTGCACATCCGCATAGGACCAGCCCGTTGCGCCACTTTCTTCCCAATGATCAAAATCTTTCGCATGGCCGCGAACATAAACCATGCCATTGATTGAGGAGGATCCACCGATAACCTTGCCGCGTGGCGTGGCCAACTGACGATTATCCAACTTCGGCTCCGGTTGAGTACCAAAACCCCAGTCATATCGGGCCATGTTCATTGGATAGGAAAGTGCTGCTGGCATTTGAATGAACGGGCCGAAGTCTGTGCCACCATATTCCAGGACGAGCACAGAATATTTGCCATTTTCCGACAGGCGGGACGCTGCAACAGAACCAGCTGAACCTGAGCCGACGATGACAAAGTCGGCCTGCTGAACAAAATCCAACTGATCCAGCCCGTGACTCATGTTACTCCACCTTCAACGATGAATAGTCGACCATGACATGCTCTGCATAAGCTGGCCGGTTGGTCAGTGTGTCGTAATAGGCATCCAGATTTGGTGTGTCTACCCGCTCAAAATCAAGGGAGTAATAGCGATACAAAACATGGCCGAGGATGATATCGGCAAATGTCAGATTTTCACCAGCGAGATAGGGGCCTTTGCCGAGCCGTTGATCCAGCATTTTTGCCAATTTTGAGGCATTGGCAATGCCGGCAGCCAACGCATCCAAGTCGCGGTCGACCTTGCGGATGCGTACCAACGTCCAGAAAACGTCATAGACAACTGCCCGCGCAAAGGTTCCTTTGCCCCATTCGGCCCATTGGTCTAGCAGTGCTCTGGCGGCCGGATCCCGGGGCCAGAAACGCTCGTCCCCGTAGCGTGCGCCCAAATATCGTACGATGGCGCAACTTTCAAACAATGTCGTGTCACCATCCTGCAAAGTCGGGACCAGCCCCATCGGGTTCATTGACAGGTAGTCCGCAGTGTCGGTTCCACCAAACGCGCCACCGACATCCAAACGTTCGCAATCAAGACCTAATTCCTCTGCTGTCCACATGACGGCCTGAACATTTGAGGAGGTAGCTCTCCCGTGAATTATCAATTTTGTCACGTCTGGTTCTCCTTAAATCGGGGATATCGGGCATCCCCTTCTACAACATTTAAATCTTTGTGATTGCGCATGTAACGCTCCGAGGCCAATTGAAGAGGTTGATAATCCCAGGGATAATAATTCCCGTTGCGCAAGGCCTCGTAGACCATCAGCCGTTGTTGTTGGCTGATTTCGACCTGTTGCCGATAGGCGTCGAAATCATAGGCACTTTCAATATCTGAACGCATTTGGTCGCGAATGTCGGCGTGATCTTCATCTTCCGCCAAATTACAACGTTCACTGGGATCTTCGTGAAGATCAAACAACTGATCAGGGTCAGCAGGACAGATATTGATCTTGTACTTTCCCTGACGCAGCATAACCATTGGGGCGATGGAGCCTTCCGCCGCATATTCAGAAAAAACCTGACGCGATTCAATTTGCCCTGCAAGTGACGGCACCAACGACATCCCATCAACTTCGTCTGGAACGTCTGCTCCAGCTAATTCGACCAGCGTTGGCAGCACATCAAGCGTCGAACTCGGTTCACTAACAGTTGCAGCCTTAAATCTGTCCGGTGCATGGATCATCAAAGGAACTCGTGAGGACCCTTCAAAAAAACTCATTTTGAACCACAGCCCTTTTTCACCCAGCATATCGCCGTGATCCGACACAAAAATCACAATCGTGTCTTCATCGAGTTCACAGGCTTTGAGGGTTTCCAAAATGGCGCCAATATTTTCGTCAATGTAAGAGATATTGCCGAAATAGGCTCGTCGACTGTCGATTACTTTCTGATCGGTCGTATCAAAATTGCGCCAGTCGGACATATCCAGCAAACGCTTCGAATGGGCATCCTGATCATCATAGGAAATGGTTGATTCGTTGAGTTCCGGCATATCCGTTTCGGGATAGAGATCCCAATATTTTTGACGCGTGACAAAAGGATCAGGCGGATGGGTGAAACTAACGGTAAGGCAGAACGGCTGATCGCGGTCCTTCCGCGACAATTGATGCAGCGCCTGATTGGCAAAAAAGGCAACTTCGTCATCATATTCCAGTTGATTTGTGGTCTCGGCCACACCCGCGGTCGTGACCGAACCAAGATTGTGATACCACCAATCAATGCGCTCGTCAGGCTTAGACCAGTCAGGTGTCCAACCAAAGTCTGCAGGATAAACATCCGTCGTGGTTCGGGTTTCAAAACCGTGCAGCTGATCGGGGCCGACAAAATGCATCTTGCCCGACAGGATCGTTGAATAGCCTGCCTTCCTGAGATGATGAGCAAAGGTTGGGATACTCGACGCAAATTCAGCGGCATTGTCATAAACGCCGGTGCGGCTCGGCAACAATCCAGACATGAACGACGCCCTCGACGGAGCACACAAAGGACTTGCACAATAGGTATTGGCGAAATTGACCCCTTGAGAATAAAGGCGCCGCAAAATTGGCACGTGGAGAAATTCTGCCGGACCGTCTTCACCAAAAAATGTGCCGTTGCATTGATCGACCATGAAGATCAGGAAATTGGGTTGCTTGCTCATCAGTCGCGGCCTCGTGGGACAACTTCATAACCAGGTTGTTCAGGTTCATCATCCATCATCTCGGTAGGAAAACCATCCGCCAGAACTTCAAATCCCATTTGATCCTCTAACCGTTTGATGATGTTGGGTGACAATTCACGCGGTCCATATCGCGCTTCACCATCCTTAAAGATATCAACCATCAGTGGCGAGATTTCCAGCGGCACATTGTGTCGCTCCGCGATCTCCTGAAACAGACCAATATCTTTGGAAACCAGATCCATCGTAAACGAGATATCCCGGCTGCCGTTCAAGATGACCTGACCTTCGGTTTCCGCAACAAAAGAGGTTCCCGAGCTGATCGCAATCGCTTCATATGTCGTTGCCAGATCCATGCCGGCGGCTTTCATGGTTGTCATGGCTTCACTGATGGTCAGCAGGTTCGCCGTGGCCAGATAGTTGGTCATGACTTTCAGCATCGATGCAGAGCCGATGGGCCCGGTGTGCAATACCCTGCGACCCAGTGTCGTCAAAAGCGGCAACATGCGTTCGAATGTTTCACGTTCGCATCCAGCAAAAATTGAAATGTTGCCAGTCGCTGCCCGATGGCATCCACCAGATACCGGACATTCAATCGCAGAAGCTCCCTTGGCTTCCACCAATCCAGCGATGCGCTTCACTTCTTCCACATCCGTTGTCGACATCTCTGCCCAGATCTTTCCGGAAGACAGGCCGGCAAGAATGCCGTCTTCCGCTTCCATGACCAGCGCACAGGCTCTGGGAGACGGCAGGCAGGTTATGATCAAATCACACTTTTCTGCCATCTCTTTTGGGCTGTCGGCCCAAGAAGCCCCCAGATCCAGAAATCCTTGCGCAACCTGCTTGTTCAAATCGCGCACCGTCGTGTCGAAACCGTTTCTAATCAAGGATCCGGCCAGCTTTCCGCCGACATTTCCCAGCCCGATAAATCCAACTTTCATGTATTTAACCCCCGGCAAATCGATTTTCTTTAGAATAATTATAAGGCTCATTCTGCATCTCCAAGTGCAGTCGATCCCCGTCATAGGGATGAGCCTCCGCCACGTCTTCGTTGAGTTCATGTCCCAGGCCGGGGCGAGAAGACGGATAGACGTATCCCTCTACCCAGTTGATTGGTTGATCGAGCAATTGAGCGTGAAAGCCGCCAAACTGCTGAATCGATTCCAACACCAGGAAATTTGGAATACTGGCGCCCAGTTGAATATTCGCCAGCGCTTCAATCGGTCCGCAATATAGATGAGGTGCCATCTGTGCGTAATGAACTTCGGCCAAAGCCGCGATTTTCTTGGCTTCCCAAATTCCGCCAACACGCCCCAGAGCCGGCTGCAGAATTGAGGCTGCACCACATTTCAAAACACGGGCAAATTCATACTTGGTTGTCAGCCGTTCTCCGGTGGCGATTGGGACGCTCGATTGGGCCGCAACTTTTGCCATTTCCTCTGGCACTTCAGGTGGTGTTGGTTCTTCAAACCAAAGCGGTTCATAGGGTGCCAATCGCTGAGCCATGCGAATGGCACCAGACGCGGTAAACTGACCATGAGTGCCAAACAACAGATCAGCACGATTTCCAACAGCCTCACGAACCTTCCGACAAAATTTTTCTGAACGATCCAGATCGACCACAGCCGGCTGATGTGGGTCATAAATGGTGCAGGGCCCCGCGGGGTCAAATTTTAGCGCTGTAAATCCTTGGTCGGCATACACCGCCGCCCGTTCCGCCGAGAGATCCGCGTCATTATAGAATGTTGCCGGGTCTTGAGACTCATCTGGATAAAGGTAGGTGTAGGAGCGCAGACGCTCATTCACCAAGCCGCCCATCAATTCGTGTATCGGCTTATCCAGTGCTTTGCCAAAAATATCCCAACAGGCCATTTCAATGGCTGAAAACGCACCCATCACTGTGGGGTCTGGCCGCTGTGAAAATCCCGATGAATGAAATCGGCGAAACATGCGCTCAATGTCATTCGGTGGTTGCCCCACACAGTGCCGGGCGAACAGGTCCTCGGCAACTGCACACTGTACCTTGGGTCCAACGCTGGCGGCGTAGATTTCACCATAGCCAACAATGCCGTTGTCCGTTGTAACTTTTACAAACAGAAAATATCGCCCACCAAAGGATGGTGGCGGATTGCCAACGACAAAGGTTTTGATGTCTTTTAATTTCATCGAAAATGCCTCTAAAACCGCGCGATCATCGTGCCCCAGACAATCAGCAAATCGCCTTGAACGGAAGCTAAAAAGCGCCATTCCATGGCGCGAGATCAAAAACTTCTCGATTAACTATGAAATCAAAAACACGGCCCAATCAGGCATTATTACCGTTTTTCTGAGCAATTTAGGTCGTTCAGGCCTTGTTGGTTAAAAAATCGTTAACTAGACTTCACCCATGAGTACGCTGTCCCTTGAAACACGCCCTGCAGAAGTTGCAGACGCATTTGGTATTTCTGCCATTCACGATGCATCGTGGCGGCAGGCCTATACTGGATTGATCCCTCACAAGTCGCTCGACACCATGATCCGGCGCCGTGATCCCAAATGGTGGGCCCGCGCGATACGCAACTCGACCCGGGTTCTGGTGATGGAAACCGACAACCAGATTGTCGGCTACGCCACGATCGGTCCCAATCGTGTTTCTGCCCTTTCTCAGGAAGGTGAAGTATACGAACTTTATCTGCTGCCGGAATATCAGGGCGTTGGCATTGGTAAAAAGCTGTTCATTGCCGCCCGCGAACAATTGCAGCGTACCGGATTTAAGGGCTGTGTTGTTTGGGTGTTGGAGGAAAATCATCCTGCCATGCAGTTTTACAAAAATGCCGGCGGTGTCGACATTGCTGAAGGCAGTGAGACTTTCAACGCCAAGACTCTGAACAAAGTCGCCTTTGCGTGGAGTTAGGACCAGAATCCTAGACTAGGTTTCCATTGGAATAATCCAGAGCCGCGAAAGTTCGCCTCAAACGCCAAATGCCGGTGCTATGCTGGTACGCAGCAGAATCTGCAGGAACGTAATCGCCAGCAACAAAACAATTGGCGAAATATCAATCGTGCCGAGATTGGGCATAAACCTTCGAATACGGCTCAACAGCGGCTCGGTGGCGTCGTGAACAAACTGGCCAACCGCCCGCACAAACTGGTTTGATGGATTGACCACGTTGAAAGCGTAAAGCCAAGACAAGACAACTGACAGAATGACAATCCACCAGTAGATTTCGAGTATCGTGTGAATTACCCAAAAGATTGCTTGCATGTTCGGCTCCCAATTCGTTGCCAAACACATATGCAATCCTGATCACAAGCTCAAGATCAAAACTTGCTACTGCTAAAGCAATAATCAATCACACCCGAACGCCTGGCAAAGCCAATCCGGCTCTAGATTTCGATTAATCTGTCATCCAATTCGATTTCCTCACCTTCACGGCGCGGAAAATGGGTTTCCAACAATACCCCTGCCCGATTGATTACCTCAACGAAACCATTGGCCAGTTCGTCGCGTTTTGCGTGATCAATCAAAACCCCAATCATCGCATCCCATTGCGATTGCTCAACTTCCTGATTAATGCCCGCATCGGCAACAATTTCAGCATATTGTTCGGCCAATGATACAAATATCAAAACACCGGACCGGTCCGATGTTGTGTGAATTCCGTGCGCCAAAAACTGCCGCACAGCATTGTTTGAGGCGCGCCGGTAAGCGATTGACCGGGGTACAAACCACAAGCGAATTGCTGGAAAATATTTAAAAATCAGCAAAAAGCTTGCAAAACTCGCTATTTGCGCTCCGGCCAGAACCGTCAGGTTGATCGGCATATTCGATACGGTTGCCGCAATCGCCAGAACACATCCCAACAACAGTGCCCACAGTCCAGCCATAAATCCAGCGACATAAAAATAATCGTCAGATTGTCGCGCCACGACGGCAAAAATCTCACCGGACGTTCGCTTTTCCATGGTTCGTATGGCTAGCGTAATTCGGTTGTGATCTTCGACCGACACAGTGTGTTGATTCTGTATTGAACTCATTACCACCCTCCCGACGATCCGCCACCGCCAAAACTTCCACCACCACCGCTGAAGCCGCCACTGCTGCCACCCGACCAACCTCCACCTCCCGAAGAGCTGCCGCTTCGCTTTGACCTCGGGGCGTTCGGCCCGGCGTCCATGCCCAGCCACCGATAATGTCCGGGCTTGATTTCACGCCCGAACACGCGCACCAAAATGTTCGTCAAAAGCCCTCCGAACATGATCATCAACCAGAGCGCTACAAAGGTATACACGGGCCATTCCGGATCCCGGCCAGACGATGTTTTCCTGGATCGTTGGCGCCAATCTTCCAATCCAGCTTCATCGGATTCCAGAACGTCGATTATTTGGCCCGTAGCAGCAACAATGCCACCATTAAACAAGCCCTGTTTGAAGAGTGGCGTTACCGTTTGACGAATGATGAAGGAAGAGATTGCATCAGTCAGCGTGCCCTCAAGACCATAACCGACTTCAATGCGCATCTTGCGATCGTTCTTGGCCACCAGAAACAGGACACCGTTATTGGCGTCCTTTTGACCCAGCGCCCAACTGCGCGCCACCCGAAGGCTATAGTCCTCTAGCGCCTCGCCTTGAAGAGAGGAAATGGTCAGCACCGCTATCTGATTACTTGTAACTTTCTCATGGGCTTCCAATCGCGCCGTCAGATCCGCCTCGTCACCGGCATTGATCATGTTTGCCAAATCGACCACACGACCCGTGAGCGTAGGAACTGCTTGTTGACTGAAAACCGGGTACTGAGCTGCGTCAAAGAAAACCGTCAGGCCAATAATTACCGCCAGCGTCGCCAGAATGGGATTGAAAAAGCGTTTCAACTTTCAACCTTCAATTGCTGTCAAAATTGACCTTTGGTGTTGCCGTTTCTTCCGGTGCCACATCAAAGGTCGCCATGGGGTCATTCCCGGCATACAGCCAACTGCGCCACCACCTGCCAGGAATAGTTTTCAGCTCGGTATTATAAAGACGCACAGCTTCAATATAGTCACGACGAGCCACCGAAATACGGTTTTCCGTTCCCTCAAGTTGCGATTGCAAGGCCAAAAAATTCTGACTGGATTTCAACTCAGGGTATCGCTCGACCGTCACCAGTAGACGCGACAGGGCACCGCCTAACGCTCCCTGGTTTTCAAGAAACCCTTTGACCGCATCACCATTTGTCAGCATGTCGGGAGAAACCTGAACGCTGGTTGCCTTGGCCCGCGCTTCCACCACTGCGGTCAGAACATCCTTTTCGTGGGCGGCAAAACCTTTCACGGTCTCGATCAGATTGGGAATTAGATCTGATCGGCGCTTGTACTGGTTCAGCACCTGGGACCATTTGGCCTTGGCGTTCTCTTCATATGTGGGAATATTATTAACACCGCAGCCAGCCAGCAGGGCCAAGCAGAGCATCAAAGCGCAAACGCGGCGGATTTGATGAAGTGGAAAATATACGGAAGAAATCATCGCAGTATCTTTCGGCAAATTTATTGAGCCCTTAATGCGAAGTGTGCCACAACGGTGCAGGCCGTGAAAGACGAAGTTTAAACCAACGGCAATCAATCGTACCGAGGCCCTCCATGGCAAGCAATAAACCTGCCGTAATCGTGATTTCAAGCCATGTGGTGCGTGGAACGGTGGGTAACCGCGCCGCTGCATTTGCGCTGGAAGTGATGGGATATCCGGTGTGGATCGTTCCCACTGTTATTTTGCCCTGGCATCCTGGTCACGGCATCGCGGACAGGATCACGCCGCCGGCTACTGAATTTGATCAACTCATGGATGATATTACCCAGGCGCCCTGGTTGGATGAAGTCGGTGCGGTGCTGTCAGGTTATCTTGGCAACAAGAGACAGGTGGACGCGGTTTCGCGCCTTGTTCGAGCAGTGAAGAACAAAAACTCAGACGCAATCTATGCTTTGGACCCCGTCATTGGTGACGCAACGAAGAGTGGCGAGGGACGGTTATATGTCCCCGAAGAGCAGGCCGACGCCATGCGAGAAATGCTGGTTAATCTGGCGGATCTGATCACCCCCAATCCATTTGAACTGAGCTGGCTTACTCAAACTGAATTGCCTGTCAATCAGGAAGACTTGCGCATTGCAGCAAGCCAGCTTGCGGTTCCAAAAGTACTTGCAACGTCCGCTCCTGCCTTAATGCAGGGGCATATTGGAAATCTGCTGGTGATCAATTCAGATTCGCAGCACCGCGCCTATCTCACCGAGCACCGGTTTATCGATGGCCCGCCAAATGGCATGGGTGATCTGGCGGCAGCTTTGATGCTGGGCAATCTTCTCAATAATGGAAACGGCGTGGAAGCGCTGCAAAAAACCACCGCATCGCTGGCAGAAATCATGGTGCTAGCGGCCAAAACCGGATCAGATGAATTGCCACTGGAGGCTGGGCTATCCAGCATCATTCACCCGCGAACGCCGGTCGTCGCCCGCAGTATGTTGATTGCGAAATCGGCTACTTAAGAACCGGTTTAGCCTTCTGAGGAAACACGATGAATATCGGCGCCGACCGCAGATAATTTGTCCTCAAGCAGTTCAAACCCACGATCCAGATGGTATACGCGATTAACTTCGGTTTCACCATCAGCCACCAGACCGGCGATCACCAGCGACATGGAAGCGCGCAAATCTGTTGCCATGACAGGAGCGCCCGACAGTCGTTCCACGCCAGTCACAGTTGCCGTTTGGCCGCTGATTGAAATATTTGCGCCAAGCCGCGCCAATTCCTGGACATGCATGAAGCGGTTTTCAAATATCGTTTCTGTAACATGACTGACGCCGCTGGCACGGGTAACCAATGCCATGAACTGGGCCTGCAAATCTGTGGGAAACCCTGGGAATGGGTCGGTCGAGAAATCGACCGGCAATATGTCTCCACCATTACGACGAATACGAATGCCCTCGTTACCGCTTTCAATTTCCGTTCCGGTTTTAGCCAGCACATCAAGCGCTTCCTGCAAAAGATTTGCGCGGGCATTTTTAAGCAGAACATCCCCGCCAGTCATCGCGACACACGCGGCGAAAGTGCCGGTTTCAATGCGGTCTGGTAGCACCCGATGGGTGGCGCCATGCAGCGACGTAACACCTTCGATGGTCAATGTTGTTGTCCCCAGGCCGGAGATCTTGGCTCCCATGGAGTTGAGACATTCCGCCAGGTCGGTGACTTCCGGTTCCCTGGCGGCATTTTCGATAATTGTCGTTCCATCGGCCAGACTTGCCGCCATCAACATGACGTGGGTCGCACCCACCGATACTTTTGGAAATGTATAATGCCCGCCCTTCAAGCCACCGCTTGGGGCCTTGGCATTGACATAGCCTGCGTCGATCTCAATCTCGGCACCGAGTGCCTGCAGACTTTCGATAAACAGATCAATCGGCCGTGTGCCAATAGCACAGCCGCCCGGCAAGGATACCCGGGCCTCCCCAGCCCGCGCCAGAAGTGGGCCGATAACCCAGAAACTTGCCCGCATTTTGCGCACCAGATCGTAGGGCGCATGAGTATCGACGATTTCAGCGGCCTGGAATTCAATTCTCCGTCCGGTCGTAGCAGTATCACCGGCCTTTTTTCCCATCACCCGATAATCGACACCATGGTTGGACAGAATGCTTTTTAATGCCTCTACATCGGCAAGTCTTGGCATGTTCTCAAGCGTCAGCGGATCAGCGGTCAGCAAGGAAGCAATCATCAAAGGCAGTGCTGCATTTTTGGCGCCCGAAATGGGGATTTCTCCATTCAGCGTTCCGTTTCCGCGTATGATCAGCTTGTCCATTAAGTTTGGTTCCTTGCTATGCCCGCGTCCGGACAAATTCTCATTTCAAGATAAAGTTGGCCACTCTTTGCAGGCCGATGTAGTCCAAACCAGTCTCTATGCCAAGATTATGGTGAGAAAAGGCTGTCTGGCAGCTTTCTAAACTTCCCCACAATTATCCCCCCAGACCCCACCAGCAGCGGCGAACTGGCCAGGGTTTATCAGGAAGACGTATCATCCAATGGTGTATCACCCGACGATTTAAGGGCGCGTTTTTTGGCCTTTCGCCTTTGCAAATTCGCCCTCAACGACTTTTTCAAACGTTGTTTGCGGGCGATTTGTTGTTGCGTTTCCTTGACTTCGCCAGTCCGGCCAACCTGTTTATCCTTGTTTTCTGTCATGGGAATCCCTTGCCACGGCTTCCGACAAAATTCCAGACCTTACCATTGATCAAAAAACCTTGCCTCGAACCGGCCAACACCGCTTGCAAGCCAGTCAAGCCTATGGCATGAGCCTCTCCGACCGGTATGCTGTTGTAGCTCAGGGGTAGAGCACTTCATTGGTAATGAAGAGGTCGGTGGTTCAATTCCACTCAACAGCACCATTCTTTCCAGCGGTTAGTGAAATCGCGATATTCCATTACATGATAGTTACACGGAATTGCGGAGGCATTTCGGCGACTGATCTACAGACCACTTAATTTGGGAAAATTAAAAACTACACCAATCCTTTTAACACACCACGGCTCGGTCACGCCAAAGACTCATCATGGCTTCTCGCTCGAAACTATCGGCCCATTGCTGACTATCGAGCGGAATCCAGATTCTATGCTCGATTTCACCCAATCTGCCATTTGAATTGTATTACGATAACAACATCGAATGTCGGGTGTGCGGACTTTTGAGACCTTCAAGTGATGTCGCCATCGAGACAGGAGATATGGTCGATGCACAATTTTGATGGGTAAAAGTCGCTGTGGAAGTATTTGGTGGGTTCATCGAGAGTTCATCAGAGTAGGCTGAATAGAAATCAGCTGTCATATGATAGCGAATTTCTACCGAACAACGTGCGACAAGATCAGATCTCGAACATGCAGCTTGCGTTCATCAAGCCAGGCTTCTTCTTCGATATCCCGTCCATACGAAACAGAAAGAGTGTACCGGTTGGACAAGTGGAGATAGCTCAACGCCAATATCGAGACGTAGAGCTGGAATGCATCGACCCCACCTTTCATCACTCCGGCTTTCACGCCCCTTTTCAATATCTCATCAATGGTTTCAATGAGATCGTGGGCAGCGTTTGAGACAGGGGGGAGCCGCTTCAGGAATTTTCCTTTTTGGGTGTTTTCAACGCCGGCAATGTGAACAAAGTCGGGATTGTTGCGCATGTGATCGAAGGTAAACTGAACAAGTGTTTGAAGCGCATCAATCGGATCCATATCCAGCAAATCCAGATTTTGCTCTTCCTGTCGAATTTTCGAATAAACCCGTTCGAGACAGGCCAGATACAGTTCCTTCTTGCCGCCAAAATAGTGATAAAGCATGCGGGTATTACAACGAGCTTTTTTAACGATGCTGGCGATGCGCGCTCCGCCGTAGCCTTTAGAACCGAACTCCGCCAGTCCAGCCCGCAATATGCGCTCTTTGGTTGCCACGGGGTCGCGCTTCAATTTCGACTTCGTAGCCCTATCGGACTTCAACTCTGCCATGTCTGTCTTTTCGATCTCACTAGTTTTTTGCCATTTCCGGGAGTGTAGTGACTATTTCGGGGAAGATCATCAAAAGCGCAACTAGCGCAATCTGGATAAACACGATTGGGATTGCGGCGCGGTAGATCTCTGAAATCCTGAGATGTTGCTGCACGCCTTTCATCACAAACAGCAGAACACCAAATGGTGGTGTGATGCCTGCCAATTCCAACTGTACAAGTATCAGAATGCAAAACCAGATTTCGTGAATTCCTAGAGCTTGAACAATGGGCATGAACACTGGAATGGCCACCAGCATGATCGAAATGGTGTCGATGAAACATCCCAGCAAAAGTACGATGATTTGCATGACGAGTATGGTCAGGATTGGGCCGAGATTCATATCTGCAACAGAAGATACGAGAGCCGTTGTCGATCCGGTTGCGGCGAGCAATTGACTGAACCCGGTTGATCCAACAATCACCAGCAACATCATTGCTGTAGTGGTCATGGCCGACATCAGAGATTTCGAAATCGCTTCCCAACTCAATCGCCCATAGCAGGCAGCAAGCACCATGGTTGCAACAACACCCATTGCAGCAGATTCAGACGGAGTGGCAATGCCCAGAAAGATAAACCCGGTCACCACAACGATAAGTCCCAACAACGGTGAAACTGTCAAAAGGATGTAGAGCTTTTGTGCCAGGGAAGTGGTTGGGGCATCATAGGGTGGGGCCAGATGCGGCTGCAGTTTTGCCCGAACAGCAAAATACATGAAATACATCGCAGCAAGCAGGATACCGGGTAGGATTCCGGCGACCAACAACTGGGCAATTGAAACCTTAGCCAAGGCACCCAACAAAACTCCCAACGCACTGGGCGGGATGAGAACCGCCAACCCGCCACCTGCCAGGATTGAGCTGACAGACATTTCCGGCTTGTATCCGCGCTTGGTCATTTCCGGGACCAATGTTGATCCAAGCATCGCAACTGAAGCCATGCTGGCGCCGCTGAGTGCTCCAAACAGTGTGCCGCCACCAACCGATGACAATGAAAGTCTTCCCGGGACTTTACCTATCCAATGGTCAACAGCCTCGACTGTCTTGGATGCCAGTCCGGTACGCATCAACAACTCGCCCATCAATATGAAAAGCGGAATTGGTATGAGCGCAAATTGCCCAATCGATGTAAATGAACTGGTGGCCAGCAATGCCAGGGACCCTGGTCCCAGGTAGAGATACAGGCCCACGATATTGAGCGTGATAAATCCGATCGCAACCGGCATGCCGCTGAGCATCATCAGCATTAACAGGCCGAAAAAGAAACTGAGTGTTGTTATCCATTCATATTCCATCGGTCGTCGCCTCTTCCGGGGTTAAGCCTGTTTCCTGGCCTGCCGATGCTTTCTTGCGCAAAACGTTCTCTGGATCGGATTCCCTAATATAAAGCCCCAGCCTCAAAGCAAAAGCGATCGACAACAATCCGCTTCCCAGAGGAATGACAAAATAGGGTGCGATACGTGGGATTCGCCAGATGCGCGCCATCATGACATTGCGATCGTAATATTCCCACGCGGCAATACCGGTGCGCCAGGCGAGGACCGCGCATATGAATATGGCAACTGAACAAACGGCAATGCCAAGAATTGTTTGGGCCCATCTGGGCAGCGAATCCACAAGCAATTCGATGCGTACATGTCGATCCTGCAACAACACCCATGGTGCGCCCAGGAAGGTTATCCAGACCAGCGAATATTCTGAAAGATCAAACGCCCAAGGGGAGGAGAAATCAAACAGATTTCTGGTCACCACATCATAGGTAATCCAGAAGCTCATGGCGAGGATGAGACCGGCACTAAAAACGGCCAGCCAAAAGGTGCACCGCTCAAAGATTCGATAAAACGTTGAAAAATTCATGCCGTGCAATCCCCATCCAAACAACTCGGCGAACCAGTATGGAAACTGTTCCGCCGAATTGCATTATTTGTTTCGGAACAAGGTGTTAGCCGGCCTTATCAAACAGCGGTTTCAGCACTGCGCTGTCTTCTGGAGCAGCTTTTGTAATGTTTGCCCACAATTTCTCTTCGGTCAAGCTGGTGAACTGCTTGGCCTCGGCGTCGGACAATGAGACAAACTCAACACCGGCTTTCACCATTTCGGCGTGTTCAGCGTCGCGCTTTTCCTGGGCCCATTTTGCGCCAATAGCATCGGCTGACCGATTGGCCTCAATCAGCACTTTTTGGAGTTCCGGTGGCAAACCCTTGAACGCATTGGGGTTCATGAGCGTTGCCGTCCTAAGTTGATAGAAAGTTGGCAGCATGATGAACTTGGCCTGCTCGTAAAATTTGAAATCCAAAAGTCCGATGTCTGGCCAACCCAATCCATCAACAACTCCACGTTCCATGGCAGTGTAGGCCTCTGCGGGTGAAGTGGTCACAGGAGTTGCCCCGAGGGCTGAAAGAATGGGATCATAAAGCGGGATCGAGCGAATTTTCTTGCCTTTGAAATAGGACATCTCGCCCGGACGGCCGCGAACCTGGAACACATATCCAACGCCACTGAGCGGAACGCCCATCATCATGACACCGCGTTGTTTCATGACCATGTCTGAATAGGCGTCCAGCGCGCCTGATTCCCGCAACTGATCCACCGATGCATTGCCGCTGGCCAGCGAAATTGAGGCCGGAACCGCTCCTGCAAAATAAGCATTTGCCGAGTGGCTCATGTCAAACACACCGTTGGCGATGGCCTCAGGTGCATCGAAACCACCGACAACATCGGAGCCACCAGCGTATTCGATTTCCAATTCACCATTGGAAAGCCGATCGACTTCTGCTGCCAGAAAATCATAGGGCTTGCCCCATACGGTTTTGCGGTTGATGAATGCAATATAGCGAAGCTTGTGCTTTCCGGCTGCATATAATGGTGCTTTGCCGCCCAGAAAAGCTGCACTGGCGGCGGCCGCGCCCGTCGCCGTTAACATGGTTCTGCGGCTTATCCCGCTGGCTTTCTTAATATCTTTTTTCATGTTGTTCCTCCAAAATTGCCCGTCTTTTCGGGCGTTAGCTTCCTGTTTCATAGTGAAGTCGAAGCCGATTCAATGGCACTTCTGACACGGTCAGGCGTTGCCGGAATATCGCGAACACGTACTCCCGTTGCGTCCGCAATGGCGTTGATGATGGCAGGGATAGGGGAAATGCCAGGATGCTCCGCCATGCTTTTTGCCCCGAAAGGACCACGCTTAAGCGGTTCTTCGACGTAAAGACGTGTCACGGAAGCCGGAATGCTGCGAGTGGATGGCAATCCATATCCTTCCAATGTGGCCGGATTGTCCGGATGGAAGCGTTCGCTCAACGCAAAGCCAATCCCGAAGGCGATGGCGCCGTCAATCTGCCCATCCACTGCCTGGGGGTTGATCCTGGTACCGGGATCGCAAACATTTACGTGGTTTAAAAGCCTAACTTCACCTGTTTCAGTATTCACATCCAGTTCGATCAAGCCGGCGTTGTAACCATAAAGGATCGTTGGTGCCTCTCCGGCCCATTTGACCTCGGATTCAGACAGGCTATTTTGCCCGGTCTCTTCAAAATGATCTGCAATCTGGCCAAGCGACACCTGCACCGTTGGGCTTTCAGCCACATAAATTGTGTTGCCTTTGATTTCGAGTTTGGCAACATCGCTCTGCAGCAATTCTGCAGCGGCCGAGAACAGTTTATTGCGCAGTTTTTCCGCAGCAATTTGTACTGCCTTTCCCGTTCCCACAGTGGATATGGAACTAAATGTGGGAACCGGATAGGGTGCTTTTTCAGTGTCGCCGATCGTAACCCGCATCTCTGACATGCCAACACCAATCGCATCCGCGGCAATCTGGGCGAATTGTGTGGTTGGCCCCTGCCCCTGTTCAACGGTTCCGGCCATCGCATGGACAATACCATCACGATCCAGTCTCGTCCCGGCGGTGATCGTCGTGTTGAGATAGCCGATATTGCGCCACCCGGCCCCCAATCCCAATCCAGGTTTCCAAGGGGCCTCGGCCGACTTTCTGCGCTCAACCAAACGCTTGCTAGCCTTCTGATAATGTGGGCGAAGCAATTCAAGCTCCTTCACCATGGAAACATGCTCTGTCAGTTCCTGCCCGAAATGGGTTTTGCCGCCGGTTCGAATGGCGTTTTTCAGACGCACCTCAAGCGGACACATCCCGATGGCTTCTGCAACCAGATCAACCTGCGATTCATAGGCCAGCGGCAGGTAATTGGCGTTGGTTCCCCTCAGTGGGACGTATCGTGGTCCGTTGGTCAAAACATCCCAGGCCCGCGCGCGTACATTTTGAATTTCATAGGGTCCGGTCGCATGGGAAAGCAGCGCACCAAGTGTTTCGTAATAACAAAGCTCCAAGCCTTTGGTGGTCTTGTCGATGAGAAATGGCGCCCAGGCACCGGCGCCATGCATAACTTCCACATCAACGGCAATGATTCTTCCGTCCTTCATTGCACCGGTCTTGTAGCGGATGTTGACGGATGGGGCCTTGCAGGAACCAAGAATCGATTCAGCCCTTGAAAAGACGATTCGAACGGGCTTACCGGTTTTTTGCGCCATCAACCCTGCGGTCACCGCAATTAACGTATCTCCACGAGTGCCAAAGTTTCCGCCCATGGCCGGGCAGGATATGACAACATCGTCCTGATTCATATTGAGATTGTTGGAAATTGATTCCGTGCCCTGTACGAAGGCATGGTACAGCCCGGTCTTCAGGATCAATTTGCCATCCTGTTCAAAAGCCAGAGCGGCCTCCGGTTCCATGGCGGCATGTTCACGAACTGGCACGGTATAGTCGTTTTCGATGATCACATCGGCCTTGGCGAATCCGGACTCGATGTCACCGCATCCGACTTCTTCAGGCGACGAAACTCTGGGGGAATGCTCGTAAAGCGGCTCCGCATCCGGGTGTGCTGCATCAACCACCTCAATTGCATGGGACAATTCTTCATAGTCGACTTTTATGAGCGACAGGGCCTGTTCTGCGATTTTCTCAGTGACAGCCGCAACTCCGGCCAGCGCTTCACCCTTGAACCGGATTCGATCTTCGGGGAATACAAACACCTGTGGCTGACAGTTTGGCAGATAATTTGTCCCGGGAATATCGCTTGCCGTAATGACGCATTCCACACCGGCCAATGCCTCAGCCTCACTGGTGTCAATTGAAACGATCCTGGCGTGGTGGACTTGCGACCGCAGAAGCTTACCGTAAAGCATTCCATGCATTTTCATATCGGCTGCGTATTCTGCTGAGCCATTGACGGTCGCAGGGCTGTCCAGACGGGCAACATCAATACCGACCACCTGTCCGTTTGGCTTGGCAAATCCAGCCGAATTCGAACCTGTGTTGATCAGCTCCGCTGCATACTCAACGGCCTCAATGATTTTTGTGTAGCCGGTACATCGACACAGATTTTTCGACAATCCTTTGACAATATCTTCGCGACTGGGATCCGGCTTGTTGCGCAGCAAAGTGTGTGTCTTCATGATCATTCCGGGAATGCAGAACCCACATTGCGTCGCACCCTTTTCCAGGAATGCCTGTTGAATTGGATGCAGAATGGAGAGATCTTCACCAGGCTGAATATCGCTTGCTTCCGGCGCCATCCCCTCAATGGTCACAATGTCCTTGTCGGCCGCACGTGCAACCGGCAACAGGCACGACTTGGTAGGCTTGCCATTCATCACGACAATGCAACTGCCGCATTCCCCATTGTCGCAGGCCTTTTTGGCGCCAGTCAGATCAAGCTGTTCGCGCAACGCGTCCAGAAGCGTGCAATCCTGCGCATCCACCTCAACGTTTATTTCATTTACATTCAGCTGCACTTTTTCCGACATCAATCCTGTGAGGCGTGCTGCGCCACATCCAAATTTAATTTGTAAGTAAAAGATTACTTATAACACATCACCTGTCAAGTGCCGAATACGACTTCGATATCGCACAGCCGGATGGATCCTCAAATCAGGGGCTTGACGTGTTTGATTTTATAAGTAATCGTTTACTTATCACGTAAATCAACTCCGATTGCAAAAAGGCCAGTTAATTTGGAACAGGTTCAAAATGTACCGGACAGTCGGCCTCGCCCGATCACCGAACAAAAATCCGTTGTCATACGTTTCGCTGGAGATTCAGGAGACGGAATGCAATTGGCGGGGTCTCAGGTGGCCCTGACATCTGCCTTGCTCGGCAACGATATCGCCACCTTCCCTGATTATCCAGCCGAGATCCGGGCACCCAAGGGGACACCCGCGGGCGTGAGTGGGTTTCAGGTTCACTTTTCATCGGAGACGGTCATGACCCCTGGGGACAGCGTCGATGTTCTCGTCGCCATGAACCCAGCGGCACTGAAATCCAATCTTTCCTATCTTAAGCCCCATGGCACAGTCATTTTGGACGGGGATGCCTTCGACGCAAAGGGGCTGCGGCTGGCCAAATACGAACAGAACCCAATTGAGGACGGTTCATTAAGTTCATTTCAATTGGTCGAGGCGCCGATTACCTCGCAGACCCGGGCAGCCGTAGCTGAAGCAGGGGTAAGTCATAAGGTGGCAACCCGATGCCGCAACTTCTTTGCAATGGGTATCATCTATTGGCTGTATGGCCGTAGCCTGGACGCAACCATTCGGTTTATCGACTCAAAATTCAAGGGCGATATTGCAGATGCTGACAAGCTTGCACTCAATGCCGGCTGGAATTTCGGCGAAACGACCGAAGCATTTGAACGCAGTTATTATGTACCGGCGGCCACTCCTCTGCCCGGCAAATACCGCAATGTGACCGGAAACGAGGCACTGGCTTTCGGCCTTGCCACGGCAGCTCATCTGAGTGGCAAGGACTTGTTTTACAGCGCCTATCCCATAACACCCGCCAGTGACATTTTGCATCGAGTCAGCCGCTTTACCGAATGTGGCGCCAGAACCTTCCAGGCCGAAGATGAGATCGCTGCAATCTGCTCCGCAATTGGAGCATCCTTCGGTGGTGCCATGGGAACCACAGGCTCAAGTGGCCCCGGCATCGCTTTGAAGACCGAGGCGATGGGCTATGCAGTCATGTTGGAATTGCCACTGCTTGTGATCAATGTTCAACGCGGCGGGCCCAGCACCGGATTGCCCACAAAGGTGGAACAGACCGATTTGTTCCAGGCGGTACTTGGCCGAAATGGCGAGGCACCAATGCCGGTGTTGGCCGCCAGCGGACCGTCGGATTGTTTTGCAACGGTGATTGAGGCCTGGCGCATCGCCTGCAAACTCATGACTCCGGTCATGATTCTGTCAGATGCCTTCACGGCAAATGGAGCGGAACCCTGGTTGATCCCCGACATAGACGGGCTTGAGCCCATCGAAATTGAACACCCCGGCGTAAAAACCGACGACACGCCATTCCTGCCTTACCAACGCGATGACTTGCTATCTCGCCCGTGGGCACTTCCTGGCACAGCGGGCCTGACCCACAGAATCGGCGGCATTGAAAAAGAAAATGGTACGGGTGCAATCAGCTATGACCCAGAAAACCACGAGACCATGGTGCAAATACGGTCGGATAAAGTGGCGAACGCGCAACAATTGTTTTCACCTGTCGAAATCTACGGAGATTCCACAGGGGACCTGCTGGTCGTCAGCTGGGGTGGAACGCTTGGCACATGCCGCGAAGCGGTCAAGCAGTCCCGAGAAACCGGGCAGAAAGTTTCTCACCTTCATCTGAGGCACCTCAACCCTTTTCCAGCGGAACTTGGTGCTATGCTGAATGGTTTTGATCGTGTGTTGGTGGCCGAGTTGAACACCGGGCAACTCAGACAATTGCTGCGTGCAGAATATCTCGTGAACGCCACCGGTCTGAACAAGGTGCGCGGACAGCCCTTCTGGATTGAAGATGTGAAGACGGCAATTAGTGCAAACCTTGGACAGGAGAATTAAGATGTCGGCTGTGGAAAAAATCAAAGCTGATTTCGCCAGCGACCAGGAAGTTCGCTGGTGCCCGGGTTGCGGTGACTTTGCCATCTTCGCGCAAATGAAAAAAATTCTGCCGACTCTGGGTGTTAATCCTGAGGACGTTGCATTTGTCTCAGGAATTGGTTGTTCAAGTCGCTTCCCGTATTATCTCGAAACCTTTGGTATGCATGGCATACACGGTCGGGCACCTGCGATTGCGACCGGACTCAAACGCACGCGCCCTGACCTGCAGGTATGGGTCGTGACTGGAGACGGAGACGCTCTCAGTATTGGATGCACCCACCTGCTGCACGCCCTTCGCCGCAACGTCGACATCAAAATCCTGCTGTTCAACAATCGAATTTACGGCCTGACCAAAGGCCAATTCTCACCCACTTCACCTCCCGGGCTGGTCACCAGTTCGACACCGATGGGAACTGTTCACCAGCCTCTGCATCCATTGAAGATTGCCCTTGCCAGCAATGCAACCTTCGTCGCCCGTTCGGTGGACACAAATGCCAAACACCTGGGCGAAATTCTTCGAAGGACCGCGGCTCATCGTGGCTCGGCCTTTGTTGAGATTTATCAAAATTGCCACATTTTCAATGACGGAGCATTTGACTTTGCCAAGAATTCGACAATTCGAGATGACCACACGGTCGAAATTGCACAAGGACAACCGCTTGTGTTCGGCAAGCAACGCGACAAGGGGATCCGGCTCAATGGGACCGAACTCGAAGTGATCTCGCTTGGTGAAGACTATGGCGAAGACGATCTTTTGGTTCACGACGAAAAGGCCGATACAAGCGCTGTTGCACAGATGCTTGCGGAAATGCAGCATCCACAAATGCCGGAGGTGATTGGTGTGCTCCGCGATATCCAGCTTCCCACCCACAACGATCTGATGCCCGATGAAACAGTGTCGGCTGATGTCCGGGCGCAAAAACTCAAAGCCATATTGAATTCCGGCGAGACCTGGGCCGTGAAAAACTGAACCCAACCAAACCAGAAGAATTTTAACAAGAAAGCGCGCTAATGACATATGTCGTCACCGAGAGTTGCATCAAATGCAAACACACGGATTGTGTGGCCGTCTGCCCGGTTGACTGTTTCTACGAAGGCGAAAACATGCTGGTGATTCACCCGGATGAATGCATCGATTGTGGTGTGTGTGAGCCGGAATGCCCGGTGGATGCAATTTTGGCGGACACCGAGCCGGAAGCGGCCAAATGGCTTGAATTAAACACCGAGCTTGCGAATATCTGGCCCGTTATCGTCGACCAGAAAGACCCGCCCCCCGACGCGGAAAAATGGAAAGACGTTGAAAACAAGCTGGAGCTTCTTTCCAGAAATCCCGGCGAAGGCTGAGCCTATGACGCTGCGTATGGAATACCGAACGGTTGCGCCGGGAGCAGTTGAGGCTCTGACCGGGTTGAATCGGTATTCAGATACCTGCAGTATTTCTCAACGCCTGCGCCGCCTGATTGAAGTTCTCGTCTCCCAAATCAACGGGTGCACCTATTGCATTGATGTTCATTCAAAACAATCGATCTTGCTGGGCGAGCCTCAGGAGCGAATTGACGCACTGGCGCAGTGGCAAGCCGCCACACTGTTTTCAGTCGCAGAAATTGCTGCATTCGCCTGGGCCGAATCCGTCACAAATATCAACATGGGCGACGAATCAGATGCCCGGTTTGAAAAGTTGAAAGACCACTTTTCTGAAGTCGAGATTGTCGATCTCACCTTTATTGTTCTATCGATGAATGCCTGGAACAGATTGGCGATTTCCTTTGGACGAGAAGCCCCCACTGACAAACAGCATCGAGTCCACTGATGATGCACCCTGTGGATACAGAGGATAAGGGCATAGGGTTTGATGCCAATCCTGGCGAGTTGGATAGGCGGACCGCATTTTTTAGAAACACAGAGCCGTGGGTGCAGATAAATTCCACCCCCTTTTTAAAACCGAAAATCTAGTCATCAAAGGATGAACCGTGACCGATCGTACATCCAATTTCATTGCCGGCGACTGGGTGACTGGCCCAAGCACCATCGCCAACATCAATCCGTCTGATTTATCGGACACAATTGGACACTTTGCCCAGGCAGACTCAGCCCAATTGGCACGTGCCCTCGATGCCGCCAACCATGCCCAACGTCAGTGGGCCAAAGTTGGGTTGGAGCACCGTCAGAATGTGCTGTTGGCAATCGGCAGTGAACTTATGGCCCGCTCTGCGGAGTTGGGCGAATTGTTGAGTCGAGAGGAAGGCAAGCCGTTGGCAGAAGGCAAAGGCGAAGTCTTTCGCGCCGGCCAATTTTTCACCTATTACGCTGCGGAAGTACTGCGTCAAATTGGCGATACAGCAGACAGTGTGCGGCCCGGCATCGAGATTGATGTACGGCGTGAGCCTGTGGGGGTTGTGGCCATAATCAGCCCCTGGAATTTCCCCACCGCCACCGCCGTGTGGAAAATTGCCCCCGCTTTGGCCTTTGGCAATTCGGTGATCTGGAAACCGGCAAATCTGGTGCCCGCCTCCGCGGTTGCCCTGGCCGAGATTATTTCCAGACAGGATTTGCCAAACGGCCTCTTCAATCTGGTTATGGGCCCCGGTGGCGAGGTTGGACAACAATTGGTTGAAAGTCCGGATATCGATGCCGTCAGCTTCACCGGATCCGTCCCCGTGGGCAAGGAAATCGCCGCTTCGGCGGTTCAAAACCTGACCAAAGTTCAAATGGAAATGGGGTCGAAAAACGCCCTCGCAATCATGGATGACGGTGACATGGACATCGCAATTGCCTGTGCGCTTGGCGGCGCATTTGGCGGCACCGGACAAAAATGCACAGCCTCTTCACGCCTCATTGTTCATGCCGCGATCCATGACCAGTTTGTAGACAAACTAACTGCCGCCACTGGGGCAATGGTGGTCGACCACGCTTTGAAAGAGGGCACACAAATCGGACCGGTTGTCAGTGAAACTCAGTTGAACGAGAATCTCGCCTACATCAACCTGGCACGCAAAGAGGGCGGTGAAATTCTATGCGGGGGTGAAAAGGAGGAGCGCGATACAAGCGGTTATTACATGACCCCGGCTGTGGTGGCCGGAACTTCGAACGACTGGCGCATAAATCGTGAGGAAATGTTTGCACCGATTGCCAGCGTGATCAAAGTTGGTTGCTACGAAGAGGCGCTCTCCACCGTCAATGACACCAATTTTGGGCTCACATCGGGAATCATCACCCGCAGTCTGGCACGGGCGAGCCATTTTCGCCGCAACGCCAAAACTGGTTGCGTGATGGTCAACCTGGCAACGGCTGGCACCGATTATCACGTGCCGTTCGGTGGTCGTGGTGACAGTTCATACGGCCCGCGCGAGCAGGGGCGTTACGCTGAAGAATTCTACACCACTGTAAAAACCTCCTATATCGCATCGGGAATCCCGGAATAGCATGTACCGGATGAATATTCTTCAACAGCACGCCTACAAACCGGTGGAGGGATAGATCATGGAAGTGGATCTGAATCAAAATCCGCCGCTGAAAGTGGATCTACGCCCGCCAAGTCAGGTCATGAAGCTCGATCGCATGGGGGCATTCCACCAGACCCGCTTGAGTTTTATGCGATCATTGCTGCGCCGGTTGAAACGGGAAAACTGGTCGTTCTCCCGACCGGTCTGGAACATGAACGACAAGGGCGTCGGTGTTGGTGTTTATTCGGCCAGTGGTCCCGATCG
Source organism: Hyphomicrobiales bacterium (assembly GCA_011087605.1). Classification (GTDB taxonomy): domain Bacteria; phylum Pseudomonadota; class Alphaproteobacteria; order Rhizobiales; family Rhizobiaceae; genus Pseudahrensia. Next base: position 1,842 of record JAALLE010000045.1, on the reverse strand, counting down.
GAGCTACAGCCTGGTGTGTTTTTCACATGATCTCGACCCGGCCAATCGATCCGATCGTTCGATAGCGACTGAATGGGACGCGACTTTTACCACTTTTGACGGTGTGCCGGACGAAAGTGATCTTGAGCGCCTTTCGCACCAGGTTCCCAAGCAGGAAGCAGGACGGGTATCGGACACCGAATTTACCCTATCCCGGGCCAATCGTTCCGTCCGCTTGTTTGAACACGTGATTGAGCGGCTCGCAGCAGGCCGGCAACCCGACCGGTCGAAAATAGACGCCGTCGGCTACCTGATGCGTACAACCGCTGTTTATGGTTCTGGCAAATTTGGCGCGGCATCGCGGGACAAGATCGTAAATCGTCGGGAGGTGTCACAGCCCTTCCAGATCGAGATGCTGACCGTTTTTATGATCCGTGCATTCACGATTGATATCGTCGAGCACCTGGCAAACTGCCGGTCTCCTGAAACCGCAACGGTAATGGAACCTGAACTGCGGCGACGATTGGGAGTCGGCAATTCCACCGGCCTCGGCATGGCGCCGTTTCTGGTTACCCATCCCCTGTTGTTGAATAATTGGATTTCTGCGCGCGAAACCGCCCTGGCGCGCGTACGATCACTGCAATCGGCAAATCACCAGCAGATCAAAACATTTGTCCGTTTAGTGGACCAGTCTCGGGACGGATGCCTTTCATGGAACACCAGTGACGCGCGACAGGCCGAGCGGATCCGTCAACTCCAGGCCGATTTGGTTTTACTGGCCGATCAGGTAAATGGTGGTGCTCTTGCAAAAACCGGTCCCTGGGATGCGCTCTATCAATGGGCCGAATCGGCACTGGGCCTTGAGGCGCAAGAACTGGTGGTCAGTCTAATCATCGAACCCCATGGAGAATTGGTAGATGACCTGCTTGAAGCCATGAGCGCCGATGAGCGGGCTCAGTTCACTATTGACGGATCAATGATGGTGAAAGATTTCCGTGCGCTGGTAACAAACGTCTACGACTGGGCGCTGGATATTGATTTCGAGCGACCTGAGTGCCGGGCGAAATATTGGTATGTCTCCGAAAACAAGCTGGAACCTCGGGTTGGTGACCGAGCAACGCTCGCCGAAATGGGAGACCTGGAAATGCCGGTTGCCGTTGGGCGCGATATTGTGGCGATGTTGAAAGATCTCGACGGCTGGCCGGATGACACCACCCTCGCTTCCTTTTTGCTCCGCCACCCCGAACATCGTCATGTCGCGCGTCGGGCCCAGGTGGCGCAGAACTTTCCCTATAGCGAAATCCGCAACAATCTCCTCCACAAGGAAACTTTGCCGCTCGACATGCTGCGCTGCAAACTTTCCTTTTTTGGCGCGACACGTTTTGACCCGAAATCAGATTTGTGGACCCGCATCACGATGTTCCAAAACGCGCCGTTTCCCCATGAATTGGAAAACTTGGACGCTGATGACTGGGTTTTTGCTGGCTCGCGGGATATCAAATGATGGAGTTCTCGATCAAAGAAGCCGAGATGCTGTGCTTCAAGGCCGCTCGTGGAGCCGGCTATTCCTGGGGATTGGCAGAAGAAGCCGGGTTTGCCGCCAGTTGGCTCGCCAAACAGGGCCTGTCCGATCTCGCAAATATCGTTCGCTTGCTTGAAAGCAAGCGCGAACGGCCTTTTGGCGAATTGGATCTTGACCAATTTGGCAGCGGTTGGGCGCCCGCGGATGGCAGTGTTTTATGCCCGATCTCTATAGGCGCCTTTTTGTCTGATCACAGCCATTGTGTCCCCGTCTGGAATAGCATTGCAATTGTAACTACCCAGCTACCCCAACCTGATGCTTTTATAGACGGCCCATCAGAC
>JAALLE010000044.1 GCA_011087605.1 Hyphomicrobiales bacterium | reverse complement strand
TGAATCAGCAAAGACTGCCGAGATTAAGGCGAGTTTTTCAACGGAATAGGCCCAGAAGGGACATTGATCAATGTCGCCCGCGGCACCGTAGTAGATGAAGGGGAAATGGTGGCAGCACTTCAAGACGGCCGCCTGGGCTCCGCCGGGCTCGATGTTTTCGAAGAAGAACCTAAAGTGCCCGAAGTTTTGTTCGATATGAACAATGTGGTGCTGACGCCGCATGTGGCAAGCGCGACCTGGGAAACCCGTCAGGCGATGTCAGACCTGGTGGTTGAAAATCTGGTATCTCACTTTGAAAATGGAGCAGCCGTGGCTCCGGTGCCTGAATGCGCGCACCTGGTTAAGGCATAGATCTGAGGTCCGGTTTGCAACTGCAGCAGGCCCCGACGCAAGCGTTTCGACCTCAGCCTTTTTGTCCAAAAAGAATTTTTCGCTCTTTGTCGCTGGGCGGTTTTTGGCGGCGACTTTCCTTGCCGAGCGATACGCCACGTTGCACGGCTGGCCGTTCCTTCACCGCCTGTCGCCAGCGTGTCAGATTGGGGAAGTCGTCCAGCGGCAATTGCATCGCTTTTGCAATCAGGGCCCAGGGAAAGCAGATCATGTCTGCGATGGAATAGGCGTCGCCCACCAACCAGTCGCGACCCTCCAGTCGCTTGTCCAATACCGATAAACAGCGCATCGATTCGGTTTCGTAACGTGTGCGTCCATAGCCGTGGCGTTCTTCTTCAGGTGCATAGTTGAAGAAGTGACTGTGCTGGCCCATCATTGGCCCCTGATTTCCAACCTGCCAGAACAACCATTCATTGACTTCCTTGCGACCCAGCGGATCGGTTGGCATGAACTGATCAAATTTTTCGGCCAGATAGATCATGATCGCGCCGGATTCAAAAATCGCAACGGGGTCACCTTCCACGTCGTGATCAACGATGGCGGGCATGCGGTTATTTGGGCTGATCTTTAAAAACTCGGGCTTTAACTGATCCCCCTTGCCGATGTTGACCATGATGGTGTTGTAGTCGACACTGAGTTCCTCCAGCAGAATGGAAACTTTCCAGCCGTTGGGGGTTGGCCAGTAATAAAAGTCGATCATGATTTTGCCTCTCCGTGGCTGCCCAGACTGGTGACACCGTCACTGGCCAATTGCTCGATTTCGTCATCGCTTAAACCGATATGACCGAGTAGCTGATGGCTGTCGGCTCCAAGTATCGGGGCTGGCAGACGAAAACTTGTTGGTGTTTGTGAAAAACGCGGCGCGGGATTTGCCTGCCGCAACCGACCAGCAATCGGATGATTGATCTCGGTGACCGTTCCATTGGCCAGAGTCTGCGGATGACGGATGACTTCGGTGCGGGTCAGGACCGGCGCGCAGGGAACATCTTCGGCTTCCAGCCTTTTTTGCCAGTTGTCAGCGGTGTCGGTCATCAGCACGTCTTGGGTCATTTGCAGGCGCAGATCTATGTTTTTTCCACGCAATGCTGCCGTTGCGAAGTTCGGGTCTTCCAACCATTCGGACTTGTTGAAAGCGCGACACAGGCCTTGCCATTCCTTGTTGGATTGCACAGCGACCGAAATATATCCCTGTTTGGTTTCATAGATCAGATCGATGAAGCTCTGGGCGGTTTCGCGGGGAAGTTCGTCGCCAACAAATGTGTGGGCGCCCATATCGGAACCCCACAGAAAGGACACCACCGTATCAAACATCGATAGTTTTATGTGCTGGCCTTCGCCGTCCTGCCTGCCGCCGGTACGTTCACGGTGAAACAGAGCGGCCGTCACGGCCTGGCTGGCGGCATAGCCGGTCAGTTTGTCGGGCAAGATTGTGCGAACCAGTCTGGGTCGGTGCTCATCGGCTCCCCCTTGAACCGTTGTCAGACCTGAAAGTGCCTGAACCAGGGGGTCGTAAACAGGTTTTTGGGCATAGGGGCCGGTGTCTCCAAAACCAGCAATGGAGACGTAAATCAGGGCAGGATTGACCTCTTTGAGAGCGTCATAGCCAACGCCAATTCTGTCGGCTACGCCTGGCCGGAAATTCTGCACGACAATATCGGCATCTCGGGTCAGGCGTTTGAATATTTCAACGGCGCGCGGATCTTTCAGATTGAGGGTCAATGAACGTTTGTTACGGTTGTTGTTGACGAAAGATGCCGACAGACCGTTGCGTTTGGTTGATACTGATCGTGTGTGGTCGCCGCCCTTGGGGTTTTCAACCTTGATAACATCTGCTCCCTGGTCGGCCAGCATGAGGGTTGTTGTTGGTCCAGATACCATCGAAGTCAGGTCCAGAACCCGAACTCCGTGCAGCGGGCCGTTTGGCGTGGTTGTCATGATCTTGTTCCCTGTGAGCAAATGTGCTGCAGATTGCTGAACGCACAATGTAGTTGAACCGTTTGAGGAGGCAATGATGGATAACAAATTGGTGACCCATCGAGGCGGCTGCCATTGTGGTGCAGTACAGATCGAAGTGGACTCTGTGGCGGTGCTGGAGCTGGATCACTGCAATTGCAGCATTTGCACCATGTCGGGTATTTTACATCTGTGTGTTCCCAAGGAGAGGTTTCGCATCACTCAAGGAGCCGATCATCTGCAAAACTACAAATTTGGCACTGGTGTTGCGACGCATCCCTTCTGTCGCACTTGCGGCATCAAGAGTTTCTACTATCCGCGTGCTTATCCTGAAGGTGTCAGCGTCAATGCGAATTGCCTGGCGAAGGAAACGATTGAAGACATGAATGTGACGCGACACTTTAACGGTGTCGATTGGGAGGAGATGATGAAGTCAGGTGGCTATGTGCCACCGGAAAGTTCTGACCCTACATGACTTCGGCGGTCTGATCGCCGTGCACACCGTCAATTTGCGCATGCGCCACAAACTGCTCGGCCGGCAGAATAGTCACATCGTGCATGGTCGTGTCTGTCAGCAACTGATCTACCCTTGTCACCGATGGTTCGTGGACCTGTTGGCGAAATGCATCATCTTTCAACGCATCTTTCATGCCCGAGGCCAGACCCAGTATTCGATCGGTATCGGTGAAATGAGCACAGATCATCAGCATGTCGTTGCCGGCCATCAAGAAATTGCACGCTGCGGCGGGCGTGTCGAAATAACGGTCCATGGCGTGCATGCCAATGTCGTCAGAAACAACAACTCCTTGATAGCCTAACTGTTGTCGCAACAACCCGGTGGTTATTTTTGGCGACAACGTGGCGGGATAATCGGGATCAATTTGTGGATATAAAATATGACCCGTCATAATGATGCGAATGCCGCAATCAACGGCCTTCTTAAACGGTATCAATTCACGTGCTGTTAGATCTTCTTTTGACAGGTTCAGGGTTGGAAGGTCGTAGTGGGAGTCAACATCGGTGTCGCCGTGGCCGGGAAAGTGCTTGGCACAGGCCCAGACATTCTCGCTGTGAATCCCGTTGATAAACTCTTCTCCACAGGCGCCGACAAGATCGGGCACCGAACCGAATGCACGCGTGCCAATGACCGGATTGTCAGGATTGGTGTGAATATCCATCACCGGCGCAAAATTCATATTGATGCCCAGCGAGGCCAGTTCATTGCCCATGGCAGCGCCAATCTGCCTTGCTTTTGGTGCCCATTCACTGGCGCTTTTGAAACGGGTTACGGGGGGTGGAGTTCGGCAGACTCGTGCCCCTTCGTGATCTGTTGCAATGAACATTTTGTCACGGCCCGCCGCAGCTTTGATGTCGATGATCAGGCGGCGCTGATTGTCCAGCCATGCTTCGTAGTCCGACCCATGTATGAAGTTGCTTTTAAAAAGAATCACACCAGCCGGACTGACTGCGTTGAGCAACCGTTTGTCTTTGTCTGACAGTGTGGTTTCGGGCTGCAGACCCAGAAATACATGGTTGCCGACTTCAGATAAATCCATGGGGACGTCCCGTGTAGGTTTAGACTTGGTTCGATTCTAACATCATTAACCTTACCGAAGTGGAAAGGCCGACCACAATTGCTGGGACCGAAAGATAGTGGCTCACACAGGCGACCATCTCAAAGCTTGACAATTTGCATCGTGCGCTGTTTAGTTAACATATTAATTATTAATGTATGAACAATGACCGCGAATTTTGACCAGTCACTCCCGATGATCCTGCACCGCGCGCTTGATGCGACGATGCCGGATTATCGCGAACTGTTTGCAAAATTCAACCTCACGGAACAACAGTGGCGTGTGTTGCGGGTTCTATGGTCGGCCAAGAAAGCGACTTCGGCGGACCTATCGTCACGAACTTTGTTGCCCGCGCCCAGTCTGGTCGGCATTCTCGACAGGCTGGAGAAAAAAGGGCTCGTTAATCGGGTACGGTCTGTAAAGGACCGGCGGGCGGTATTTGTGATTGCGACCGCTCAGGGACGTGCCCTTGAAGCGCAGGTAACGCCGCTGGTGAGTGATATTGATCAACGGCTTCGTGCGAGTGTGTCGCCTGAAGAATGGCAGGTCATGCAGACTGTGCTGCAAAAAATAGCGCAAAGCGCTGCCGCCACCGCCAGCCAACCATCAGAACTCGCGACTTAAGCGGCCAAATTAATACCAGATCGAGGAACCAAATTATGGAAGATTTTGCAACTGTGGACGCCAAGGCTTCCGATATTATTGGCCAAGATGGCACCCCCGGCAGTGGAGCAGATATCGGCAAGGGTATCCGCAGCGGGTCTCAATATCTGGCTGGATTGAAGGACGGACGTGAGGTCTGGTCACAGGGCAAGCGGATTACCGACGTAACAACCGAGCCGGGCATGATGCGAGGAGCGGCAACTCTGGCGTCATTTTTGGACCGCCAGCACCAGGATGAATTCCGCGATATTGTGACCTATGAGGACGGCGATGGCGATCGCTGTGCAATGGCCTATCAGGTGCCAAAGTCCAAGGAAGATGTGGCTGTACGGGGCCGCGCCTATTACCAGTGGGCAAAATGGTCCAACGGAATGTTTGGGCGAACACCGGATTACAAGAATGCTTCTTTGATGGCGTTTGCCTCGGCGACTGAGTTTCTGGCTCGTGGTACCAAGGGGCAAACCGATTTCGCGACCAACATGGTCAACTTTTATAACTATGCTCGCAAGAACGACAAAGTGCTGACCCACACTTTGGTCAATCCGACGTTTAATTATCAGCAGGCTGCTGCCGGCAAGTTCAGTGACAAAGTGGCGCTGCAGGTTGTCAAAGAGACCGATGCCGGCATCGTCGTGAACGGAGCCAGATTGCTGGCGACACTCGGGCCTCTGGCCGATGAAATCGAAGTGTTTCCCTCTACTGTTCTGCGGGCGAGTGAAGATAATATCCCCTTCGCATTTGCCTTTGCTCTGCCTATCAGCACGCCGGGCCTGAAATTGATCTGCCGCGATACCTATGACCACGGGAAGTCACATTTTGATGCGCCGCTGTCTTCTCGCTTTGAGGAAATGGATGCGGTTGTCATTTTTGACAATGTCTTTGTACCGTGGGAACGGGTGTTCATGTACGGCGAACCAGAACTGTGCAATCAGGCATTTGGCGCGACAAACGCCGTCGTGCATATGATGCATCAAGTGGCCTGTGGCAAACTGGCGAAGTCGGAGTTTTTGGTCGGCATATTATGCGCCATTGCCAAGGCAAGCGGACGGGACAAGGATCTGTACACCAAAGGCCTGATCGCCAAGGTCATGCAGATGGCAGAAACTGTCCGGGCGCTGCTTTACTCTGCAGAATCCCAGGCCCATGAAGATGAGTTTGGAAATTACATTCCGTTGCGTGGACCGCTTGAAACCTCTCGCAATCTTTATCCGCGCATGTATCCGCGGATGATCGAAATTTTCCAACTGATCGGATCTTCCTCGTTGATGGCAACACCCGCAGAAGCCGATTTTTCTAACGATCTGTCGTCTGATGTTGAGAAATACTTCCAGCTGAGTTTTATGGAATCTCGTGATCGTGTCGCACTTTATCGATTGGCCCACGATGTGGCGATTTCCGGATTTGGTACACGTCAGGCCCTTTACGAGCGGTTTTTCTTTGGCCCGCCAGCGATAATGGCATCCGGCTATTTCGATCTCTACGACAAAGAGCCCCTGGTTGGGCGTGTTGAAGACTTTCTCGACCAAAAGTGATTGCCCCCTTTATTGGAGCCAGTTTGATGGGCGAAAATAAAATTTTGCAACCGGTTGCAATATTGCCTAAGCGCGACTAGCATTCCTTCCTGACAGTCATTCATGCCAGGGAGGAGCTTGTCGGGAATGCCAGCATTTGCACTCAATCACATGACTGTTGCAGCCGTGGGCTTTCGACCGATGCTGGAACTTGCACAGCAACTGGGCTGTGTGGGTGTAGAATGCCGAAATGATTTGTCCGGGCCGTTGTTTGATGGTTATTCCGCCAAGCAAGCCGCAAAAATGCTCCGCGACGCTGGACTTCGATTGCTTTCGCTGGCGGAAATAAAGCAATTTGACCGACTCTCAGAATCCGCTCTTCCCGATGCGGTCGCCCATATGGATGTTGCTGCAGATGCAGGTGCTGAGGCGATAAGTCTGATACCAGGTAATGATGGTAGCGTGTTTGACGAAGCTGCGTTCGTTGAATCTCTGGAACTGCTTCAACCTCATTTAAAGCAGCGTGGCCTAATTGGATTGATCGAACCGCTGGGATTTGAAACCTGCAGTCTGCGATTTAAGAAAACCGCAATTGATATTCTTGAAAAACACGACCACCTGACAGATTTCCAACTGATCCACGACACTTTTCATCACCATGTAGCAGGGGAGATTGACCTGTTTGCCGATCAAACAGGTCTGGTCCATCTGTCTGGAGTGGCCGAACCAGGGCTTGATGCTTCGAAGATGCTCGACCCACATCGTATCCTGCTGGATCAAGACGATCGCCTTGGAAACATTATACAAATAAACCAATTGTTGAGTGCGGGATATTCCCGGCCATTGTCTTTCGAGGCATTTGCGCCGGCCGTACATCGCGATCCTAATCTTGTTGAAATGATCAGGCATTCCATGAATCATATCGACGCTGCGTTGTCACAGGAGGCGGCGTAGCAATTCCGTTTAAAGTTGCCCCACTGGGGGATCCGGTCAACTATTCGCAAAGGATGAGCCGGACATCCGAATTCTGGGAGAACAAAATGAAAAAAACACTATTGAGCATCGGCCTTGCGGCGATGATGACAACAAGCGCACTTGCACAGGAAATCGGTGCAACGATTTCAAAGTTTGACGATAATTGGCTGACGGTGATGCGCAACGGCATGACTGAACATGCAGCGTCGCTGGACGGCGTCAACCTGCAAATGGAAGACGGCCAAGACGATATCGCCAAACAAATCGACCAAGTTAAAAACTTTGTCGCGTCGGGTGTGGATGCAATTATTGTCAACATCATCGATACGTCGACCGGAGTAGCCATTTCCGAAGCTGCCGGCGATACACCGTTGGTTTATGTCAACCGCGAGCCAGACAATGTAAATGAATTGCCGCCGACACAGGCATTCGTGGCATCGAATGAAATCGAATCCGGTACGCTTTCGGCATTTCAGGTTTGCAACAATTTGCGTGCAGACGGTAAGGCTGGCGGTGCCAGAGGTTATTTGATGAACGGCCAACTTTCAAACCAAGCCGCCGTTCAGCGTTCCAAGGACGTACATGACATTATCGGCATTGATATGTGCAACTTCATGACCCTGATCGATGAGCAAACTGCTAACTGGTCGCGCGATGAAGCACAGGACCTTATGACCAACTGGATGTCATCGGGTGAGCCTTTTGACTTCGTCCTTGCCAATAATGACGAAATGGCCATTGGTGCGATCCAGGCCATGAAGGCTGCGGGCATGGACATGAAAGATGTTCAAGTTGGTGGAGTTGATGCCAGCCAGGATGCTTTGGTTTCAATGCAGTCTGGAGACTATGACGTGACAGTGTTCCAGGATGCGTTCGGTCAGGGTTCCGGTGCCGTTGACACGGCACTCGCGCTGGTTGCGGGTAAGAAGGTGGATCAAAAAGTCTACATTCCGTTCAAACTGGTCACACCGGCCAACATGGGCGACTTCCTCAGCAAGAACTAAGTTAGTTAAACTCTTCCGTGGCGGCTTTCTGTCGCCACGGAATTTTCAACGACCGCCTGGTTTACCGGTGGAAAAAAAGGGGAAGTGACGCAAATGAATGACACTAGCCACGGCACTGGCGGGCTGACGTTCGACCAGAGCAAAAGATCCTGGCCGAACGAAATGAACATTCTCTTCGCCCTGATCCTTATCATCGTAATCTTTGAGATTTTGGGGCAGGTTTTGCCTTACATGAATGGCCAAAGTTTCCTGTTTGATACCAGAGGTCGCTTCGACACAATCTTCAACGAAGCGCGTTTGCAGATCATTATCCTGCAAGTTGCAATTATTGGAATCATCGCGCTTGGTGTAACGCAAGTCATCATCACGGCCGGCATTGACCTCAGTTCCGGTCCGCTGGTCGCAGCAACCGCTATGATAGCGATGAGTTTCGCGCAGACAGAACTGGTGAACGGTAACCCGAACCCTAAGGCGATCTTTGGTGTTTGGGCTATGGACCTGCCGGTATTGGTGCCCGTCGTCATCGGGCTCTTATTCGGCGGCATGATCGGCGCCATAAACGGAACATTTGTTGCCATTTTCCGCATCCCTCCGTTTATTGCCACACTCGGTATGTTCCTGATCTGTCGGGGTATTGCACTATGGTGGTCTGCCGGCCGACCCGTTTCCTTCCCAACCGAGGGCTATAAGTTCATCGGCTCGGGCATGATGCCGGTCGTCTGGTTTTTGTCATTGGCGGTGCTCTTTCATGTAATTCTTCGCTATACGGTTTACGGCAAACACACTTATGCGATCGGTTCGAACGAAGAAGCCGCGCGAATGTCGGGCATCAATGTCAAGCGACATAAAATCATGGTCTATACAATTGCCTCAATGCTTGCCGCATTTGCAGGTGTCGTATTGAGTGCAAAGGCTTCAACAGCACAAGCCGGCATGGGAGAGTTCTACGAACTCTTTGCCATCGCCATGGCAGTTATCGGCGGCATCAGTCTGACCGGCGGACGGGGATCAATCATCGGCACCGTCCTTGGTGCCATGGTGCTCGGTGTTATTCGTTCTGGCTTTACATTCGTGAAATTGGACGGATCCTATCAGCTGATGGCTATGGGTAGCATCATCATCGCAGCCGTGATTTTGGACCAATACCGACAGCGCAACCGCGCGTAAGTCAGGAGAGACACAATGAGCGATGAAATTGTTCTGAAAACCGAAGACTTAACTAAACATTATGGCGGCGTGCATGCGCTGGAGGGTGCAAATTTCGAGCTCAAGAAGGGCGAGCATATCGCCGTCATGGGTGACAATGGTGCAGGAAAGTCGACCTTCGTGCGCCAAATCACGGGCGTCGAACAGCGCACGCGCGGCAAGATCTGGTTGTATGATGAAGAAGTCAGCTTTGCCGGTCCATTGGATGCGCGTGAGGCAGGCATTGAAACCGTTTTCCAGACGCTTGCATTGGCCGATGATCTGGATGTGCCCGACAATTTGTTCCTTGGGCGTGAGATAACCAAATTGGACTGGCTCGGACCGTTCCGTTTCCTTGACTACAAGGCAATGCGTGCGGCAACGCTGGAAGGTTTGGAAAAAACTGCAGTGAAAATCCCAAACATCCGTAACTCGATCCGCAACATGTCAGGTGGTCAGCGGCAATGCGTGGCCATCGCGCGTACTGCTACGTTCCACTCACGCTTAACGATCATGGATGAACCGACAGCGGCCTTGGGCGTTCAGGAGACCGAGCAAGTCGAGAATATTATCCGAACCTTGAAAGACGCCGGAGAGCCATTGATTCTGGTGAGTCATAACATGCGCCAGGTCATGGATCTTATGGATCGAATTATCGTATTCCGTCGCGGCCGCATCGTTGCTAACCTCAAGAAAGAGGAAACAGATGGGCAGGATATTGTCGCCTATATTACCGGAGCGAAAACCGGCGCTGAATTTGGCGACGTTGCGTAATATTGGGACAGAACTGGTAGGCTTATGAGTGTCAGATTTGCGATTTTGGGCGTTGGTCGAATTGGCCAGGTCCACGGCAACGCTATTGCTTCGGTGAAGCAGGCTCAACTGGTTGCCGTCAGCGACCCAATGGAACAGGCCGCCATAGCGATGCAGACAGAGCATGGCTGCGACATACGCTCAATTGATGAAATTGCTGAAGCCGGCGATGTGGACGCGGTGGTCATTTGTACACCCACTGACACCCATGCCGATTTGATCGAAAAGTTTTGTCGAGCGGGCAAGGCGGTGTTCTGTGAAAAGCCGATCGATCTGGATCTGGAGAGAGTAAAGTCCTGCCTGAAGGTGGTCGAAGAAACCAACGGAACTCTGATGGTTGGATTTCAACGACGCTTTGATCCGGACTTCGCAGCGCTCAAGTCAACCATAGACGAAGGGCGCATCGGCGATGTTGAAATGGTCACCTTGACCAGTCGCGATCCGGGCCCGCCGCCAAGTGATTATATCTCCAGATCTGGTGGAATATTTCGCGATATGACAATCCATGATTTTGATGTCGCACGTTGGCTGCTGGGCGAGGATGTTGAAACTGTCCAGGCAGCGGCGAGTGTGTTGGTGGATCCGGAAATTGGCGCTCTTGGAGACTTTGACAGTGTCAATGTTATCCTGCGTACGGTGTCGGGCAAACAAGCGACGATTACCAATTCCCGACGAGCGCTCTACGGCTATGACCAGCGTATAGAAGTCCACGGATCAAAAGGATCAGTATCGGCGGAAAATCACCACAATGCGCGCATCGAAGTCGCCGATTCTGAGGGGTACCATCGACCAGCTCTGCTCGATTTTTTTATGTCGCGCTATATGACCGCCTATGCTGCCGAAATTGCCAGTTTTGTTGATTGCGTGGCGAGTTCAGATGCGCCACAAACAACCGGGCGGGATGGCTATTTGGCGCTTGTCCTGGCTGAGGCAGCGGTGCGGTCGGTCGAACAGCAGCGTGTTGTGAAAATATCAGAAATCCTGAACTGATGTTCGATCTTAAACTTCCCTTTTTTCGCCCCTTGTGGAGAAGGGTTGTCACAGTATTGGTTTGTTTCGGCTGGGGAACAGTCGAATTTGCCAACAATGCTCCGTTTTTCGGAATTGTCTTTGTGGGCTTGGGGGTCGTTGCCGGATACCAGTTCTTCATTAACTGGACTGATCCGGGCGATAGTAATTGAATTTTTTCTAAATCTGTGGTGCTGCCATCGACTGGATAACTGTCCGCGCGGCTTGCGTGAGCGGTGGTTCCGTCGCCTTGAGAATTTCCACCCGGTCAAACTGATCCGTGTCCGCAGCAAGGCTATCGCGCAGGGCTTGACCAAATGCCATACGCAATTGGGTGCCAATATTGAACTTGCAGATGGCTGTATTACGCGCAAGCTCGGTACGTATTTCAGGAGGCACGCCCGACCCTCCATGAATAACCAGTGGCACGTCAGTCGCCGATTCTATCGCGGCAATTCGCTCCCGGTCCAGATCGGCATCATGGTTCTGTTGCAGGTGAACATTGCCCACTGAAATCGCCATCGCATCGACTTTGGTCTGTTGCGCAAACTGAGCAGCTTCCTGTGGATCAGTACCCAGCGATTGCTCACCATCGCTGTAACCGACAAAACCAATTTCACCTTCACAGGAAACACCGGATCGCTGAGCCATTTCGACGATAGTCGACGTCAAATCCATGTTTTCGTTGAGGGGGAGGCGGGATCCGTCAAACATGACGGATGTAAACCCACAATCTATTGCCATCCGGCACTCTTCGAGCGTATAGCCGTGATCCAGATGGGCGACGACAGGGACGTCAGCACCTTCGGCCAGGTTGCGAAACATGGCACCGAGCACAGGTAGAGGCGTGTGAGCCCGACATCCCGGACCGGCCTGCAAAATGACCGGCGCGCCTTCGGCTTCCGCAGCTGTTACATAGGCCCGCGCATCTTCCCAGCCTAGACAGACCAGACCACCAACGGCATAGCCATTTTTCAAAGCAGGCTGAAGAACATCAGAAAGTGTCGCCAGCGTCATTTAAATTTGGCAATCATGTCTTTGATGCCGGGGATCGTTTCAATCTGATAGGCATGGCTTGGTTGAAAAAATTGAACCAGCGAGCGCTGGCTCAAGCCACCCAGAATGGTGAAATAATACATTTCATAACCCGGCAATACGCAACAGGGGTGATACCCGTTGTCGAGGCAAATGGTTGATCCGTCGACAATATGATAGGCGTCGCCGGACTTGCCATCTTCACGCTGCAACATCTGCACGCCGGAACCGTGATTGGGCCGGAATCTGAAATTGTAAGTTTCATCGTGCCGGGTTTCATCCGGCAGGCGGTCTGTGTCATGCTTGTGCGAAGGGAAGCCCGACCAGCCGCCCTGGCCAACCGTGAACAGTTCTGAAACCAGAAGACGGCCAACCTTTCCGTGCTGCTTCTGACCCAGAATATGCTTGATCTTGCGATGAGTCTTGGTGTCGTCGGAGCCATATTGCACCAAATCGATTTCATCGGCGCGTACCGCAAACGGATCAAGAACGTCGTCAAATTTTGCGCCTGCGATAAACACTTCTGCATTTTCCGACAAGCAGACCATGCTTACCTTGGCGCCGCTCGGCACATAGACGCCCTCTGGCTCTCCGTCCCAAACATCGACGCCACGTCCACCAATATCGGCAAACTTTTCTCCTTCAATTTCGATATCGATGCTCCCGGTGGCCGGGGCGATGCAGGTTTCATATCCGGGCACCTGATATTCAAATGCCTGACCTGCCGTCAGTTTGACGATATTAAAATAGTTTAGCGGAACCGTCGCATCGCCACTGTCGACGATAGGTTTGTTCTGATTGTTATATGGCGCGATATGCATTGGGTTACCCTTTGGTTCTGCACTATCCGACGCTCGGGCCGGGATGAATGCTGAGAAATTTTTCAAGTTGGTCAGGCGTTGGCATGGCCGGAGCACAGGCTACTTTGGACACAACGATTGCAGCAGATGCGGAACCGCGCAGCACGGCATCACTCAGATCACGGCCCTGAGACAGGCTTGCCAGAAAAGTGCCCATGAAGGCATCGCCCGCTCCTGTCGGCTTGAGGGCCTGGACGGTATAGATTCCGGTCTCCACGCGGTTTGTGCCGGAGAATGTAATCGCACCCTTCTCACCCATTTTGTAAACCACGATGGCAGCGCTTGAGGTGGCGAGACTTTCGGCTTTTGCGAGTCCGTCGCCTTTTTTTCCTGCCATGAAGTCAAACTCTTCATCATTGCCGACAACGATGTCGCAAAGCGCACCAGCTCGGGAATAAACATCAGCGGCAACCTCTGCGGAGGGCCAGGAATAGGGTCTATAGTCGACATCAAATATGATTGGCAGCCCGGCGGATCTGGCCTTTTCAAAAGCATGAAAAGTTGCCGATCTGGATGGTTCAGAAGCAAATACCGTCCCTGTGGTTACCAGGGCGCCGTATTTGCTGAAGTCAATCGCGTCGACATCCTCAACAGTCATCTCGAAATCGGCAGCCCCATTTCGGTAGATCACAGACTGGGTGTCTTGAAGTCGTGTTTCCACGACAGCCAGGGAATTGCGGGCTTCGCCCCCTTCGCTGTGCACATGAGTGGCGTCCACCCCATAGGACTTAAGCTGGTTGAGACAAAAACGGCCAATCGCATCATCTGAAACCCGGGTGACAAGTGCTGCGCTGCCCCCCTGTTTGGTCAGGCCAACTGCAATATTGGCGCTGGAGCCCCCCAGATGGCTGACGAACTGGGTCGCGTCCTCGGTTCGAGTGCCGGGCGGGTCGGCATAGAAGTCCATTCCGGCACGCCCGATAATCAAGAATGGCTTGTCGTTCGAAAGCACCGGCTGGTTCATCAAATACCTCGACGCTGACGCTTGCGTCCGTCTTCGACTTCTTTGTGCGCCGACTTGATTGATGCATTGTCACTGACCTGAGGCGTGCCAACTTCCCACCAGGTGTGACCCTCAGTGGTCCAACCGTCATAGGGGTCCACTTGCATGGCAATGACATATGTCTTGTCACTTGCTTGCGCCCTTTTGAATGCCTCTGCCAGCTCAGCTGGAGAAGCAACAGTTTCAGAATGGGCACCCATCGAAGCTGCATGGGCTGCAAAATCTACCGCAAAGGGCGACGGGATTGTTGGACAATCGGAGATCAGATTATTGAAACTTTCGGCGCCAACATTATTCTGCAATTTGTTGATGACGGCAAACCCACCGTTGTCCAACACCAAAATGATCAGCTTTTTCTCGCTGAGGACAGACGAATAAACATCGGAATTCATCAACAAATATGAACCGTCTCCGGTGAATACCACCGTGTCTCTCTCAGGTTCATTTTCAGACTGGGCAATACGAGCACCCCAGGCCCCGGCAATCTCGTAGCCCATGCAGGAGAATCCGAACTCGACATCAACAGTGCCAATATCCAGAGTTTTCCAATTGGCTGTTACTTCAGCGGGTAAACCACCGGCTGCGGCAACAACCCGGTCGCGTGGGGACATAAGATCATTGGCAATGCCAATTGCCTGAGCATAGGAGTTCGGGCCATTTCCAGGCTTCACATTCTCAGCGACATAGGCATGCCACTTAACCCTTTCGGACTGGGCAAGTCCGGTCCAGTCTTTGTCTGCCACAAACCCCTTTAGTTCACCGATCATCAATTCCAGGGATCTCTTGGCGTCGCCGACAACAGGCAGCGACAGGTGCTTCATGGCATCGTGGCGTGCGGCGTTGATGCCGATGATTTGGGCTGATTTGTCGAACGCGGTCCAGGATCCGGTGGTGAAGTCCTGCAGGCGAGAGCCGACAGAGATGATGACGTCGGCTTTTTCTGCGATGGAATTGGCCGAGTTTGACCCGGTTACTCCAATAGGCCCGATATTCAATGAATGGTCGACCGTCAAATTTGCGCGACCGGCAATCGTTTCTACCACTGGAATCTGGCACATTTCTGCCAGTTTTGTCAGTTCCGCAACGGCTCCTGAATATTGGACACCACCACCAGCAATAATCATCGGTCGTTTGGCCTGGCGGATTGCCTCGATGGCATCGGAGATCTCCAGCTGATCTGGAGCAGAGCGGCGGATGCGATGTATCTTCTTGTCGAAAAACCGCACCGGATAATCATAAGTCCAGCCCTGTACATCCTGGGGAAGACCCAAAAAGGCCGGTCCGCAATCGGCGGGATCCAGCATGGTTGCAATTGCTGCGGGCAAAGACTGAATGATCTGCGCGGGATGGGTGATGCGATCCCAATATCGGCTGACTGCCTTAAAACCGTCATTGAGACCCAGCGCAGGGTTTCCATAATGCTCCAGCTGCTGAAGCACCGGATCGGGAAGCCGTGTCAAAAACGTGTCGCCACATAACAATAGCATCGGCAGGCGGTTTGCATGGGCCAATGCGGCTGCAGTCATTAAATTTGCCGTTCCCGGGCCCGCACTGGCAGTACAAAACATGAAACGTTGACGCAGATGATATTTGGCATACCCGGCCGCGGCAAAACCCATGCTCTGTTCGTTTTGACCCCGATATAGCGGCAACACGTCCCGGTGATCATACAGCGCTTCGCCCAGACAGGGCACATTGCCATGACCAAAAATTCCAAATCCACCACCGCATAGCCGGGTTTCCGTGCCATCGATTTCGATGAACTGGTTGGCCAGGTAGCGAACGATCGCTTGTGCTACTGTCAGTTGAATGGTTTCGTCATTATCTTGCATGTCATTGTCCAAATGTAGGGTGGCTCATCGGAAAGTGTAACTTCCCGATTGACGATGAGGCATAATCAAGGATATCAGTTTTGCAACCGGT
The DNA here is from genome assembly GCA_011087605.1 of Hyphomicrobiales bacterium. GTDB lineage: Bacteria > Pseudomonadota > Alphaproteobacteria > Rhizobiales > Rhizobiaceae > Pseudahrensia. The sequence goes on along the minus strand of JAALLE010000044.1, from coordinate 16,136 downwards.
TGCAATACCATAACTCATGGAACCTCAAAAATGAAGAAAATTGCTATCGGAATAGTTGGCGGAGGCTATATGGGCAAGGCTCATTCGGTGGCGATGTCTTCTGTTGGCGCGGTTTTTAACACTGCTCTGCGGCCAGTGCTGGAAATGGTTTGTGCAACAAGTGACGAGTCGGCACAACGCTATCGACAGGCCTATGGGTTTTCTCGCTGCACCAGTGATTGGCGGGAGCTTGTCGCGGATCCAAAAGTTGAAGCTATTGTCATCGCCTCCCCACAGGAAACCCACTTGGCGATTTGCCAGGCTGCTTTTGCGCTCGGCAAGCCGGTTTTCTGCGAAAAGCCGCTGGGGGCGACTCTGGACGACAGCAAGGCCATGGTCGCTGCTGCCGAAGCTGCGGGTGCGATCAACATGACCGGGTTCAACTATATTCGCACCCCGGCCAGTCAGTTTGCCCGCAACCTGATTGCTGATGGTGTGATTGGCGACGTGACCTGGTTTCGCGGCGAACATACCGAGGACTTTTTTGCCGATCCCGAGATACCGGCAACCTGGCGGTGTGAGGGTATGTCCAATGGAACAATGGGTGATCTGGCGCCGCACATGATCAATGCAGCTCTGGCGCTTATTGGTCCTATAAGCAGCCTCATTGCAGAAGTCGAAACAGTGCACAAAAATCGGCCAGGCGGTGCTGTGACCAATGATGATCATGCACAGATGATGTGTCGGTTTCATAATGGTGCAATGGGTTCGATGTATTTCAGTCGCGTCGCAACGGGCCGCAAAATGGGCTACGCCTATGAAATATCCGGCACCAAGGGTGCTATTCGTTTTGATCAGGAAGATCAGAACGCATTGTGGCTGTACAAAATGGAAGGGCCGGAAGCCGAACGTGGATTTCGTAAGATTTTGACCGGCCCGGCACATCCCGACTATGAACCATTTTGTCTTGGCCCGGGACACGGAACAGGATATCAGGACCAAATAATCATCGAAGCCCGAGATTTTCTTCAAGCCATTGAAACCGGAAAAAATGTCTGGCCGACATTCCGCGATGGCATGCTCGTCAATCAGATTGTTGCAGCTGCGTTGGAGTCTTCCCATTCCAAGCAGTGGTGCACACTCGAACGTCTCTGAAAAGGAAGCCGCCATGACAATCCGTATTGGAAACGCCCCGTGTTCCTGGGGTGTTGAATTTGCCAATGATGACCGCAATCCGAAATGGCAATCGGTGTTGGCCGATTGCGCTGCTGCTGGCTATACGGGCATCGAATTGGGCCCGGTTGGTTATATGCCGGAAGATCCGGCGATTCTTGCAGATGCGCTAAGTCAGCATCAATTGACCCTCATAGGGGGGGTGGTTTTCCGCGCATTTCATGACCCCCAGGCCTGGGATGACGTAATGGATGGAGCGGTTCGGACTTGCAAAGCGCTGGTTGCTCATGGAGCCAAACATCTAGTGCTGATCGACAGCATATCGCCGCGCCGTGCACCGACTGCCGGCCGCTTTGATGAAGCCGAGCAAATGGACGCCGCCGAATGGAAGGCCTATGCAGAGCGGATTCGCAGCGTTGCGAAATTGGGTGCTGAAGAATACGGGTTGACGGTGGGCATGCACGCCCATGCCGCCGGATTTATTGATTTCGAACCGGAGCTGGAGCGCCTGCTCAACGAGGTGGATGAGAACATTTTGAAGATCTGCTTCGATACGGGCCACCATTCCTATGCCGGCTTCGATCCTGTCGCCTTTATGAAACGTCATATCGGCCGCATTTCCTATATGCATTTCAAGGACATTGACCCAGTTGTCAAAAAGCAGGTGATTCAAAACCGCACCGGGTTTTACGACGCTTGCGGGCAGGGGATTTTTTGCAATCTGGGTCAGGGGGATGTTGATTTTGAAGCGGTCCGTCAGGTTCTCCTGGACGCCAGTTTTGAAGGCTGGTGCACCGTCGAACAGGATTGTGACCCAACGCTTCCGGGTACACCGATTGAGGACGCACGCGCCAATCGGGAATATCTTGAATCAATTGGCTTCAACTAGGGTTTAATTTGATGGCAAAACACTCTTGGGGAATGGTTGGTGGTGGCGAAGGCAGCCAGATCGGACCGGCACACAGACTTGGCGCAGGTCTTGATGCGCTGTTTGAGTTTTCCGCTGGTGCATTGGACCACCGGCCCGAAGAAGGCCGAAAGTATGGCCAGTCATTAGGTCTTGCGGCTGATCGTTCATATGGTGGTTGGCAGGATATGTTGGAAGGTGAATTAAAGCGCGATGATCGGATTGATCTGGTCACCGTCGCGACACCCAATTCGACCCATTTTGAAATCACAAAGGCATTTCTGGAAAATGGCTTCAACGTGCTTTGTGAAAAGCCGATGACGATGACCGTGGAAGAGGGTGAGGAAATTGTTCGTCTGGTCGAGAAAGTTGGCAGGATTTGCGCTGTAAATTACGGCTATTCCGGTTACTCACTGGTGCGGCATATGCGTGCCATGGTGCAACGCGGCGAAATTGGCAAAATTCGGCTGGTCAAGGCTGAATTTGCCCATGGTCATCATGCTGATGCAGCCGATGCGGATAATCCCAGGGTACGCTGGCGCTATGACCCGGCGCAGGCCGGGGTGTCGGCACAATTTGCGGATTGTGGTATCCACGCCATGCACATGGCGAGTTTTGTGACCGGTCAGGAAGTTACGCGATTGTCTGCCGACTGTGTGTCTTGTCTGCCGGGCAGGGAACTGGAAGATGATGCGATGGTCAATTTTCGCATGGAAGGCGGTGCAGTTGGCCGATTGTGGACCAGTTCTGTCGCGATTGGCCGACAACACGGACTAACGCTTCAGGTATTTGGTGAAACCGGCGGGCTGCGATGGTCGCAGGAACAGCCTAACCAGCTCTACTACATGCCGTTGAACCAGCGTCTGCAGGTTATTGAACGCGGCGAGAGCAATCTGTCTCCCGAAGCCGACCGGACAAGCCGCGTGACAATTGGCCATGCCGAAGGCATGCCGTTGGCGTTTGCCAATATTTATCAGGATCTGGCTGAGGCGATTGCGGCGCAAAAAGAAGGCCGTGAAATCGATCCGGCCGCAAATCTTTATCCAAGGGCATCTGATGGATTGCGCTCCATGGCAGCGGTATTCGCTGTTGCTGAGTCCGGCAAAAATCAAGGCCAATGGACCGATGCACGGCCTCCGATGTTTCGTTAGAATATGAACGGAAGCTGAGCAATTCTTCAACGCGCCTGGCTGTGATATTCAAGATTCGGCTGCATGTCGGTTGCGCTGGCCACGCGATTAGTCATGTTGAAGAATGAAGCTATGTTGGAAATATCAAAGATTGCACGATCGCTCCATCCCGCGTCGCGCAATCGCTGCCGGTCCGCATCGACAATATTCTCCGGCTCCCGGGTGAGTTTATGGGCAAAGTCCAGCATGGCCATATCCTGCGGATCTAAACTTGCGCCACGATAGTTCATAACAAGAACCTCACCCAGTTGGGGGTCGCCCGACAAATGTCTCACCGCAGCGCCATGGGCCGTCAGACAATAAAAACATCGGTTCTCCGAAGACACCACGACGGCGATCATCTCGCGTTGCAATTTTGACAATTGTGAATCGGCCAGCATCAACTCGTTATACATTTCTGTGAAGACACGCAGCTTGGTTTCGCTGAATGCATGGGCTTTCAACGCATTGGGTACAAGTCCCAGTTTTTCCTCGCAAAGGTCGAAATAGGCCTGTGTTTCGTTTGAAATTGACGATTCCGGTTCAATTTCTAAAGCAATGACGTCTTTTTCTTGCATAATCGTGTTCACTTTGTTTCCGTATGTACTCATCAGGCACTAGAGGACAAATCAAATGGCTATCCAATCAGAAAGTGACAAACTCCTCAAATCAGCGGTGGCCATATTGCCGAAAGCAAAACAGAAAGGGTCGCTGGAGTTTGCCCGCCGATTGTTTGAAGGTGCACTTGAAGAAGACCTGATCGTTCTGTCTCCGCAAGCCTTGAGCAATGTCATTTCCAGAGCACTGGAAGCTATCGATAATTGTCCCAAGGATACCCTGGCGGTCGAAGCCACAGATGACAGTCAGACTTTGGTTACCGTGACCATCTCCAACCGTCCGTTTATTATTGATTCGGTTCTGGCTGAACTGAACACGCACGGACTGGAAGTTGAGCTGATTGCGCATCCGGTCATCGAAACCGAACCGGGTTTGGCCACTTCCCTGGTCGTCGTCGTATTGACAGAATCCACAGCGGCAATTCGCAAGGACATTAAGACTGCGCTCAAATACATTCTCCAGCAGGTTCGGCTGGTGACCGACGACTGGAAAGCCATGTTGCTGCGGGTCGATGAGGAAATGGAAACATTTCGCACCACTCCTCCACCACTTCCCACCGAGCGCATTGCCGAGGCGGTTCAGTTTTTGCAATGGCTGGCCAATAATCACTTCACGTTGATGGGTTTGCGGGAATATTCCTACAAGGGCACGCGTAAGAGCGGAGAATTGAAACCAGTTCCAGGTTCAGCATTGGGCATCTTGCGGGACGACAATCTGTCGGTCATGTCGCGCGGTGGCAAGCCGGTTCAGCTGACCCATGAAATCAGAGATTTTCTGTTTGGCGCCGATCCGATCATCATCACCAAGGCCAATATGCGCTCACAGGTCCACCGACGTACGCATCTGGACTATATTGGCGTTAAACGTTTCACCCGCGATGGCAAGCTGGCGGGTGAAGTGCGCATTGTCGGCCTATTCACATCAACGGCCTATACAAGATCGGTCATGTCGATTCCGATATTGCGCCACAAAGCCAATGCGGTTCTGGAAAACTACCGCACCGACCCAGCCAGTCATTCGGGCAAGGCGATGGTCAACATTTTGGAAACCTGGCCGCGCGATGCCATGTTCCAGCTGGACGAAAAAACCCTGACCGAATTCGTCAAGGTTGCCTCTCAGTTGGAAGAACGTCCTCGCATCCGGGCGCTACCGCGCCTCGACAAGTTCGACCGCTTCGTATCAATTATGGTTTATGTGCCGCGTGATCGCTATGATTCCGGGACACGGATGCGCATGGCGGAGTATTTTGCCGAAGTTTATGATGGTCACCTGTCAGCGTTTTATCCTGTTTTTCTCGACAATGGGCTGGTTCGAATTCAATTCATCATTGGCCGTGCTTCGGGCAAAACACCAAAAGTTCAGCGCGCTGAACTGGAACGACAAATCACCAAGATCACCCGCACATGGAGTGATCGTCTGTCTCAGTTGTCGGAGGATGAAATAGGTTACCAGTTCCCGCTGGCATATCAGGAACATGTCGATCCTGAAGTAGCACTTGGTGATGTGGCACTGCTTAACCAATTGGAAAACGACCAACAGATCGAACTTGATTTTCATCAACTGGATGCTGAAACGAGAGTCGGTCTGAAACTGTTTCACCTATCTTCAGCAGTGCCTTTGTCGCGGCGCGTGCCGATGCTGGAGAATCTTGGTTTTCACGTCATTCAGGAAAGAACGTTCAGGATTGAAACCGCTGATGGCGAGACCGCTTTTATTCATGACATGGTATTGGAGAATGCCCAGGGGGACACCATAGATCTGGATGCGCTTGAGCCGAAACTAAAAAGCGCCATTCATGCTGTCTGGAATCGTGAAAACGATAATGACAATTTCAACGCGTTGGTGTTGGTGGCTGGCCTCGACTGGCAATTGGCAGGCGTTATGCGGGCCTATGCGCGCTATCTGCGTCAGGTGCGCTCGCGATTCACCATTCATTCCATGGCGCGTATTCTGGCAGCGCATCCAGATATTACGCAAAATCTGGCCGATTTATTTTCCGCCCGATTTGATCCATCCACCAAAAGCCGAGCAGCCAAACAGGCGGCCAAGCGAGACGATATTATTCAATCGCTCGAGTTGGTGCATTCGAGTGATGATGATGCGATCTTGAGAGATTTCCTCAACATCATCGAAGCCACCTTGCGAACGAATTATTATTCGCCAGTTCTTGAGATTGATGGCACGGAGGCAGCGCCAACGCCGGTTCTGGCTTTTAAAATCGATCCTTCTGCCGTCAACATTATGCCGCAGCCGGTTCCCTACCGCGAGATTTTTGTATCAGCACCAAGAGTGGAAGGTCTGCATTTGCGATTTGGTCCCGTCGCCCGTGGTGGTCTGCGCTGGTCTGATCGCGCGCAGGATTATCGCACGGAGGTTTTGGGCCTGGTGAAAGCTCAACAGGTAAAGAATGCGGTGATTGTTCCCGTCGGTTCAAAAGGCGGGTTTGTACCCAAGCAATTGCCTACCGGAGGTGACCGTGGTGCTTGGTTTGAGGAAGGGCGTGCGTCCTACAAGATTTTCATCTCGTCGCTGCTATCTCTGACGGATAATCTGATAAACGGAAAAGTGGTGCCGCCTGAAGCGATTGTCCGCCACGATGGTGATGACCCCTATTTTGTTGTTGCAGCTGACAAGGGTACATCGACATTTTCCGACACTGCAAATGCGATATCCCAAGAACGCGATTTTTGGCTGGATGACGCTTTTGCCTCCGGTGGAAGCGCCGGTTACGATCACAAAAAAATGGGCATTACCGCCCGGGGTGGCTGGGAAGCGGTTAAACGGCATTTCCGTGAAATGGACCGAGACATACAAACTCAACCTTTCACCACAGTCGGTGTCGGCGATATGTCGGGTGATGTTTATGGCAACGGGATGTTGTTATCGAAACAAACGCGGGTGATTGCAGCCTTTGATCACCGAGACATTTTCATCGATCCGGATCCTGATGTGGCCACATCGTTCAAGGAACGCAAACGCCTGTTCGATGCGGGGCGCTCCAGCTGGCAGGACTATAAGGCCAAATTGATTTCCAAAGGTGGTGGCGTTTATTCACGCGGGGCGAAGAAAATCACATTGTCAAAACAGGCGGCTGAAGCCCTTGGTTTCCAAGCAGGTGACCACACACCTCAAGTGATCATGAATGCCATATTGAAAGCTCCGGTTGATCTGATGTGGTTTGGCGGAATTGGTACCTATATTCGGGCATCCCACGAAAGTGATGCAGATGCGGATGACCGGGGGAATGATTCAATCCGGGTGACCGCACCGCAACTGCGCTGCAAGGTAATTGGCGAAGGGGCTAATCTGGGTGTCACCCATCCAGCACGCATTGAGTTCAACCTATTGGGCGGATGCTGCAACTCCGATGCCATCGACAACTCGGCTGGGGTGAATTCGTCAGATGTTGAAGTTAACATCAAAATTGCGCTTGCTGCGGCGATGAAATCCGGACGATTGACGCGGCCGAAGCGTAACAAGCTGCTGGAAAGCATGACTGAAACGGTTAGCCAGCTGGTGTTGCGCAACAACTACCTTCAGACATTGTCGATCTCCTTGTCCGAGCGTCGGGACATGGAGGATTTTGCCAATCAACAACGGCTGATGCACAGTCTGGAGGCCAGAAATCTGTTGGACCGTCATGTTGAAGACCTGCCGGACGACGCTTCTTTGGTGGAACGACAGGCCGCAAATACACCGCTCACAAGAGCCGAAATTGGCGTGCTTCTGGCTTATGCCAAAATAGTTGCACTGGATGATCTGGTAGCCGGCAAGGTGCCAGATGATCCATATCTGCAGGAAATGCTGGTCGACTATTTCCCGCCCAAAATGCAGAAAACCTATGCCAAGGAAATTGAAAGCCATCGGCTAAGGCGTGAGATTATCGGAACGGTTCTGGCCAACTCGATGATAAATCGTGGTGGCCCGACATTTATCAGTAGGGTCAGCGATCATACTGGTGCCAAACTTGATACTATTGCACGCGCTTATGTGGTGGTTCGCGATGCGTTCAGATTGCCGAAAATCAATTCTGAAATTGATGCCTTGGACAACAAGATATCAGGCGAAGCCCAGTTGGAGCTGTATGCAATTCTGCAGGAACGGGTGATTTCTCAAACCATCTGGTTTGTCCGCTATGGAAATTTCCGCAAAGGTCTGGAAGCGGAATCTGTTCGGTATCGCAAGGCTGTCGATGCCCTGTTGCCAAAACTCGACAGAATCGTGCCGGACTTTTTGGCAGATCGAATAAAGGCCGACACGAAACGGTTCGAAGCTGCGGGGGTGCCATCCAAACTGGCGCTGACAATGGCGCGAATGCCAATTGCCGGATTGATACCTGACATCCTTTTTGCAAGCACGGTCTCTCAGAAATCTCTGGACCTTGCTGCCACCGCCTTCTTCGATATCACCGAGCGATTCCGCATCGACCGAATGGTTTTGGCGGCGCGGGAAATCGAAACCGCCGACTATTACGATGGACTGGCTCTCGACCGTGCGTTGCAGAGTTTGCACCGGGCGCGGCGGGACATTGTTGAAAAAATACTCAAGGCGCAGGGCGGTAAGTCCAAAGGCAAGCATATCTGGATCGAACAACATGCCGACGCGGTTGAAAGTACCCGCGAGCAAATCGTCAATATTGTGGATCAGGATCATGCGACCGTGTCGCGTTTGACTGTGGCGGCAAATGTGCTGGCCGATCTGGCCCGGGAATAATTATCCGGCTTGTTTCAATGCCAGTTTTCGTTCCAGGGCTCTCAGGCACAGGCTGAGACCGATGGTGAGAACCAGATAGATGTACGCGACTATGGAATAGGTCTCAAAAAACGTGAAGCTGCCTGCGGCGTAGACTTTGCCCATCTGGGTGATGTCGGCGACACCGAGCACGGAAACCAGTGATGAATCTTTGACCATGGCCACGAAATCGTTGCCCAGCGGTGGCAGGATGGTTCTGATCGCTTGTGGAAATACGATCAGACGAAAACGATGCCAGCCGGAAAAGCCAAGCGCTTTTGCAGCTTCTACCTGCCCGGTATCGACAGATTGAATGCCGGCACGAAACACTTCGGCAATGAACGCGGAATAGCCGATCATCAGCGCAATGGAGGCTCGCCAGACAAGTGGAAAGTCACGCACCGTCATTTTGTCCAGCAATCCTGCATCCACCAGTGGTGAAATGAGCAAATTCCAGAAGGCAACGACTGCTGGTGCGCCAACGAATGCGATGTAAAACAGCAATACCAGGATTGGAATACCGCGAATTATCTCGATGTAGAATCGTGCGATCTGACGCAACCAAATGGAAGTAGAAAGGCTCATCACCGCCAGCAGCAGGCCCAGCACGGAGGCCAGGGTAAAACCCGTCAGTGTGACGAATATGGTAATGCCAATGCCTTTGGAGACCGTCGTAAAAACCTGTGAGTAGATGTCGTTGACGACAATGACGACTGCGACGGTGATGCCAATCAGAGCCGTCGCCACAAGCCAATATGGAAAATCATGGGCCGGTTTGGCTGCAACCGTCATGGATGATGTATTCGCCGGATCGACATTATTTTGCAAATTTGTAATCTAGGAACCATTTTTTATTCAGTGCATCCATGGTTCCATCGGCTTTCATCGATGCGATGGCTGCATTGAACGGTGCGACAAGCTCCGATCCTTTGGGATAGATGAACCCAAAATCTTCGGTGCCCAGCGGGCCGCCAATCAATTTCAATGCGCCATTGGAGGCTTCGGCGTACCCCTTGCCTGCGGTTCCGTCGGTCAGTACGGCATCGACATCACCGGTTCTCAACGCCTGGACCTGCGCACCAAATGTTTCAAACAGTTTGATGCGCGGATTCTGTTCGTTGCCGTCAAGCACATTGTAGACCGCGACATAAAATGGCGTGGTCCCGGCCTGTGCTGCAAACAGGCCATTTTCAAAGGCGGCGAAGCTTTTCGCATCACTGAAGCGGCTTTCGTCTCCACGCACCATCATGAACATTTCTGAACGCATGTAAGCATCAGAAAAGTCAACCTTTTTCGCGCGATCTTCTTTGATGGTAATACCCGTCATGCCCATGTCATATTGACCATCTGACACTGCAGCGATCATCGCGTCCCAGGAGATGTTCTGATATTCAACCTGCATATTCAAACGCTTCGCGATCTCGGCAACGGCGTCATATTCCCAGCCAATTGCCTTACCGGTTTTTGAATCGACAAATTGCAACGGCGGATAGGCGTTTTCGGTTACGACCACGACTTTCTTGCCACCAAGGTCGGGGAGGTCCGCAGCAACAGCCAGCCCAGTTGATAGGATGATTCCGGACAGGAAGAAAATTATTCTTGCGAAAATGGACATGCGGCTACTCCGAAGGTTTTGGGATCAGGGAAAAATCTGCCACAAGTATCATTTCTTTGAAAGGGCAGTTTGGCGATGCAGCAACGCTGCGGTGCCAAATAGCGGCAGATTCCGGCCACTAGAGCTTTCCTTCTGACAACTTCCCCCCTATAAGCCTGCCGAGATACCGGAAACCTTTCTCCGGTCCCCAATTGACCGGGCTCCTGTTGATCTGCTCTTCCCTCAGATCGGACGCCCCCAAGTTCAGGCTGAAACAATGACACTTCGCAACATCGCGATCATCGCGCACGTTGATCATGGCAAAACCACACTGATTGATGTGCTGCTGAAACAATCGGGCACATTTCGCGAAAACCAGCAGGTTGACGAGCGCGCAATGGATTCTAACGATCTGGAAAAAGAGCGCGGTATCACCATTCTTGCCAAAGTGACGTCGATCCAGTGGAAAGACACCCGCATCAACATCGTTGATACACCCGGCCACGCTGATTTCGGTGGTGAGGTTGAACGTATCCTGAACATGGTCGACGGTGTCATCATCCTGGTTGATGCCGCTGAAGGCCCCATGCCACAGACCAAGTTTGTCCTGCAAAAAGCCCTTAAACTGGGCCTGCGCCCGATCGTTGCCATCAACAAGATCGACAAGCCCGACGGCCGCCCCGACTGGGTGCTGGATGAGGCGTTTGACTTGTTTGCAACCCTTGACGCCAACGAAGAACAGCTCGATTTCCATGTCCTGTATGGTTCGGCAAAAGAAGGCTGGATGGCGTTGGATGCCGAAGGTCCCAAGGAAGACATGGCGCCACTGCTGGACCTGGTGCTGGACCATGTACCGGAACCGGTCACCGAAGAGGGCGAATTCCGCATGCTGGCCACGACGATTGAAGCCAACCCCTATCTTGGCCGCATTCTGACCGGCCGTATTACTTCCGGTAGTGCCATCCCGAATCAGTCGATCCACGCGCTGGATCAGGACGGCAACATCGTTGAGCAGGGCCGTATCACCCAGGTCTTGTCGTTTGATGGTCTGGAGCGCAAACCTGTCACCAGCGCCACGGCGGGCGACATTGTGTCGATTGCCGGCCTGACCAAGGCGACAGTTGCCGATACGCTGGTTGCCCCGGGCATCAAGACACCGATCGAAGCCCAGCCCATCGACCCGCCAACCCTGTCGATGACTTTTCGGGTCAATGACGGCCCGCTGGCCGGCAAGGAAGGTGACAAGGTGCAAAGCCGGGTTATCCGCGACCGGTTGATGAAAGAGGCGGAAGGCAATGTGGCGCTGAAAGTTACGCAGGTTGAAGGTTCCGATTCATATGAAGTGGCGGGCCGTGGTGAATTGCAACTGGCCATCGTCATTGAAACCATGCGCCGCGAAGGTTTTGAACTGACCGTTGGTCGTCCTCGCGTGCTGATGCAGGAAGATGAGAACGGCACCAAGATCGAACCGATCGAGGAAGCGGTTATCGATGTCGACGAGGAATATTCCGGCGCCGTTGTTGAAAAACTCAGCCAGCGCCGCGCCGACCTTGTGGAAATGAAACCTTCCGGCGGTGGCCGCACACGGCTGGTTTTCCATGCCCCGACCCGTGGTCTGATTGGCTATCTGTCGGAGCTGATGACCGACACACGCGGCACAGCGATCTTCAACCGCACGTTCCTGAATTATTCGCCCTATAAGGGCGACATTGCCCAGCGCCATACCGGGGCGCTGATATCCAATGGTGCCGGCAATGCCGTGGCCTTTGCCATGTTCCATCTGGAAGACCGTGGCCCGATGATGATCCACCCTGGCGACAAGGTCTATCAGGGCATGATTGTCGGCGAGCATTCGCGCGGCAACGACCTGGAAGTCAACGTGCTGAAAGGCAAGCAGTTGACGAATATGCGGTCCTCCGGCAAGGACGAGGCTGTCAAGATCACAACGCCGCTGAATATGACGCTGGAAAAATCGCTGGCCTATATCACCGACGAAGAGCTGGTCGAGGTGACACCGGAAAATATCCGATTGCGCAAACGCATTCTTGACCCCATCGAACGCAAACGCCAGATGCGCGCCGCTCAATCGGCGTGACGGCGAACGACGAACAGCGACTGGTTTGATTCGCAGCTTTACCGCTTGCGCTCATACCGACGGACGATGTCTGCCGCTCCCCTCCATTGTGGAGTTGGGTCGGTCTTTCGACGCCCGATATGGCACCTTCGGTAAGAGCCGCCGCCCGTGCTTAGTTTAGGCAATTGATGTGATCAGCTACTTCGCAACCGTTCATTGAGTTCGCTGAGTTGGCTTTTCAACTCTTTGATTTTCGGATTTTTCAATCCGACGACGCACGACACCTTGAACTGCATCTCGGCAATTTCGTCCCTCAGCAGGCGGGCTTTATCGGTCAGCTCTATGCAGACTTTTCGTTCATCCTGGCTTGATCTTTGCCTGGACAATAGACCGAGACCTTCCATTCTTTTCAAAACCGGCGTCAATGTACCTGAATCCAGATACAGCTCCTTGCCAAGGTCGCCAACGCTCATTTGACCATGCTCCAACAAGACAATTACAACCACATACTGGAGGTAAGTGAGTTTCATCTTTTTGAGATAAGGCTGATAAAGACCGGTCACTGCTTTGCTGCTGGAGTACAGAGCGAAGCAAATCCGTTCATCCTTCAATGATAGTTTGGGTTTCTCGGCCAAGGGCGTCTTTGTGATTGTTGCACGCATATTACCGTAGTACCCCAAGCCAAGCATTGGCAAGATTGCAGACAGCATTCGGTCGCGAGTTTTTGTCGTAGAAACACAATCGGCGCTTGCCAGAAGCGCCATAGCAGACCAGTTCCACGGGTGCTAATTTCTACGAAGCTGGGATCGACAGTTGTAGATCGTGTGATTGTTTAAATACGCCGCGTCTGTCCCAATGCACTTCAACAGTTTTCCATTGAATGAGGTGCCACAATCCTGCATTTCATTCAAAATCTCAATAAGAAATTCAATTCTGATGATTCTCTGATCTGTCGAAATTTCGACCTCCAATATTTCCTGAAACAGTACTTCTACTTCGGCGTCTGCCGAGGAGATTTTCAATTTGTCTGACCCGCGGGAATTATGAATTAGAGTGGTCAATCTTTTCGTTGCGATGTGATAGCGATCGATCAGGCAACTGATATTCTTCGACATTGGGATATTTCCCCTCCCTTTGTTGCCAATTTAATATAACACAATTTAATTGTGTGCAATTAATATTTGCGAAAAATGCCACACCCAAGCGCGACCAACATTCGGCAAGCGGCGAGGTGTGGAGTACGGGTAGCTCGCTTATGAGGCGTCGTTCAGGCTGCATCTTGTGATCAACCATTCCCCATCTGCCTGACGTTCCAAAACATTCAACGATGTGCCGCTGTCTGCATCGACCTCGCTGAATTGCGCCAGGCACCATCCAAGATCACCAGAGCAGCCGGAACTCAAGACAGAAATCTGTTTGTCCTCACCGCCGTCGGCGAGCCACTCCTTGTGGGTGGCTTCGATGGCGGGTCTGCCAATCGCCGGTGCGCCATAGGGTGAATACAATTGCGCTTCGGCAGCAAAAGCTGATGAGCACCCCGCGGCGTCCCCGACACGGTAGTGAGAGACATAGCTGTCGAACAGTTTCTGGCAGTCATTTTCAAAACTCATTGCAGTCTCATTGTTCATAAATCCGATGATCTTGATCCAGGGTCACGACTCATTGATTTGTTGTATTCCGGAGAGACGAACTTCGCCGCTACCACTTTTCCCCAAACGGCCGCATGTCGACCTCAAAGGTCCAGGCGGACCGGTCCTGCTCTGCGACAAACAGCGCCATTTTGGCAATCTGATCAGGCTGGATATAAAACTCGTCGGGCGCATTTGGTGAGAAATTCTGCCGTGTATCCTGTGTGTCAATGACCCCGTCGATGATCAGATAGGCCACGTGCACCCCCTTTGGGCCCAATTGCTTGGCCAGCGATTGTGACAGGATCCTCTGAGCCGCCTTGGCTGGGGCAAAGGCGGTTGTCCAATCGTTTCCCCGCAGCGCGGCGGTCGCCCCCGATACAATTATCTTGCCCGTGCCGCGCTTCGACATGCGTGGGCCAAGCAATTTGGCGGCGGTAAACAGCCCCAGAACGCTAACCCGCCAGCTTTGCTCAAGCTCGGTTTCGCTGACTTCTTCCAATGTGCCGAACTGCCCCAGATCAGCGTTGTAAATCATCACCTCAATTGTCCCCATGTCACTTTCAACCTGCTCCAAAACCGCGGTGAACGTTTCTGGAATGCCGGTATCGCAGGCATAGGATTTCACCACCGAATTGGCAGCTGGCTTTGACGTCAGTTCAGCACCAGACCGGCTCAACAGCGCAAGATCATAGCCCGCTTCCAGGAATATTTTGGCATAGGCGGCCCCCAGTCCGGGTCCAAATCCAATAATTGCGCATACCTGCCCAGCCATATTTCAACTCTCCTTAGTGCGTCCTTGTGTGTGGACCTCACGCTACCATGGGAACGCATTTGGCCAAAATCTACAGGCCGATTGGGAAATTCCATATCCACTGTACGGGGATTTGGTGGCGTATTATCATGTCTTCAGCGCGAACATTTAGTGGGCACCCAATGATCGGCAAATCGTCAACAGACAACCACACGCAAAATTTGATTCTGGCTGCCGAGCGCGAAGCCCAAATGGTCTCCGCCTTTGCCAGATTGCTGATCACGACGATAGCGACAGTTATTTTCTTGGCTGCCGGTGGATTGAAGCTTCCCGTGATGCCTGTAGTTTTGGGCTATCTGGGGATCTACGCCGCGGTTTCCACCATCTCTGCAATCTTCTCGCTGCGACGGTTTTTCAATCCCTGGATGAGCCTGGTGTTTACCGCAGTGGATGGTATTTCCTTGGCGTTGTTAATAGGATTTGTCATGAAAATAACCGGATCGCCGATGAGTTTACACGGCGCGGTGCCGGGCTTCGTGTTCATGTTTTCCATCCTGATACTGGCGACCATGCGCTATACGATTGGACCGGTTCTGGTTGCGTCGACAAGCTTTGCGGCAACCTGGTTTCTGTTTTCACATTTTGCTGGCGGCGGAGTTCCCAATCCGGATGCGGATCCCTATTTCTTTTTCGGGACGGTACAGAATTCAGCGCGTTGGGGATTTTTGGGGATCGCGACAATCCTGTGCCTGTTGGCCGTTGTCAGAAGGCGAAAAACCCTCGAAGCGGCAATTGCTGCAGCCAACCAAAGCGCCAATCTCTCCCGGTATTTGCCGGATCGCGTTGCCAATGTTGTTGCCGAACAGGGCATTGATGCACTGGCATCGGGCCAACAACAGAACGCCACCGTTTTGTTTGTCGATATCAGGGGATTTACCGGTATTTCGGAACAACTCAAACCTGCGGAACTCAGCGCATTGTTGAACGAGTTCCGCTCGCTCATATCAACACAGGTGGAAGGCCATTTTGGCATAATCGATAAATTTATAGGGGATGCCGCGATGGCCGTATTTGGTGTGCCCGACGAACTGCCCAATTGCGAAGACAATGCAGTTAAATGTGCGGTATCCATTCTGGACAAGATGAAAATCAATAATGAAAGGCGCAGTTCGGCCGGGCAACCAGAGATTGAGGTGACGATTGGTGTTCACTGTGGGGAGGTATTTGCCGGCGCTGTTGGTACCGAGGATCGTATGGAATTTACGGTCCTGGGCGATACGGTGAATATCGCAGCACGGCTTCAGGAGGTTGCCAAAAACACCGAATCCGGACTGGTCGTGTCGCAGGTTTTACTTGAGAGATCCGGTGATCTTTCCATTGATGAACAATCCTGGGAAGGTCTGGATGACAGCACCATCAGGGGACGAACGGGCAAAATACCCCTTTATGCATATCGGATGGTGTGGATGGCTCCTGCACCATCGGCGTCGTAATGCGCCATATTGCAGT